>JAYTTH010000303.1:0-1523 GCA_043745515.1 Pseudobdellovibrionaceae bacterium
TTCTAAACATTTTGTGCGCGATTCCCACTGAACATAATCGTGACTTCCCAGGGTGGTCTTTAAAGTCTTGGGATTTGAAGGATCGGGCGAATACCCGGCTAAAATTATTTTCTCTATATTAAAAGCTTCGCTGGTTCGAAATACCGAACCCACATTGAAACTGCTTCGAATGTTGTCCAGAACAATAGTCAGAGGAATCGGATTTTGTTTTTTTGCTAAATTCCGATCGTCTTTGTTGAAAATAATAAAATCATCATCTTTTAGATTTTTATTCAAATAGCGCTCGATGGGAACAATCCAGTAAAGGAAATCACGCAGGGGCATATCTTTTTTAAGGTGAAAATAAATTGAATAAATTTTAACTAGCTCGACGTCTTTTTGATCGCCTAAAGATTTTAAACCATCGCGGAGATCATCAAAAAGCGGCGTATCAAAGCCATCAACGTGATGGCTCTTTTCAATAGACAGAAAAAGTTCGTAGATCCATTCGATTTTTTTCTTCATATCGGCTATTTTATTTTTTGACCAGGTTTTGCGCCCGAATCAGGACTTAAAATAAATAAGTCCGAGCCGCCTGCGCCAGCTGCTAGCACCATGCCTTCGGACATGCCGAATTTCATTTTTCGTGGCTCTAAGTTAGCGACAATAACTGTTAAGCGGCCCTTTAAATCTTCGGGTTTGTAGGCCGATCGAATTCCCGCAATGATTTGCCGTGTTTCATCACCAAGGCTGACTTTCAATCGCAGTAGTTTGTCGGCTTCGGGAATAATTTCTGCCTCGATAATTTCGGCGACTCGTAAGTCCACTTTCATAAAATCATCGATCGAAATTTTTCCGTTGGGCACTGCTGCGGCTTTAGCTTCTGTCTTTGCTGGAGCCGTTTTGCTTGATCCGCCTGTTTTTGCATTGGCTTTGAGTGCCTGCAATTTTTCCGCGACACTCTTGGCTTCGTCCATCATGGCTTTGACATGGGCTGGATCAATTCTGGTCATTAGGTGTTGATAATTAGCAATCGATCCTGATTGAACTAACGTGTGCACGGCTTTAAATTCTGTATAAGGGTTTTCACCAAAAAGTTCGGATACGTTCACACTGAATTTTGGTAGAACTGGGCTTAAATAGATAGTGATCATTCGAAAAAAATTCAAGGTGGTTGTTAAAACCTTTTGAGTAAGCTGAGGATCAGTTTTAACCAATTTCCAAGGGGCATGATCGTCAAAGTATTTATTGGCCTTGTCTGTGATCGCGCGGACTTCATTGGTCATTTTTGAAAACTCACGATCGGCGTAGTGTTTTTCAATCAAAGCGCAAGCGCTTTGAGTTTCTTTAAGCAATTGCAGGCCCAAGGGATCAGGAACAGATAGTTTTGAGTCAAAACTTTTGTTCAACATCTGGGCGCCTCGTGAACCTAAATTGGTAATTTTCCCGACCAGATCCGAATTCACTTTTCCTTGAAAATCGTCCAAATTAAAATCCATGTCTTCGACTTTGGAATTCAGTTTGGTTGCCAGATAATAACGAAC
>JAYTTH010000304.1:0-1519 GCA_043745515.1 Pseudobdellovibrionaceae bacterium
TTGCTCTACGCCGCCAGCTAAAACGGTCGTTGCTTCGCCAGTCAAAATCATTTTGGCTGCGTCAATCCAAGATTGGAAACCGCTACCACAAAGGCGATTAACTAAATACGCAGGCACCGGAATCGGAACTCCTGATTTTAAACTAATATGCCTTGGTATATAGGCGGCATCGGCACCAGATTGCACGACGTTGCCTAGGACTAAATGGTCCACTTTGTCGGCGGCTAAACCGGCTTGAGCCAATGTTGCTTTTGTTGCAGCCACCGTAAGATCTGTTGCTGAAACGTCTTTTAAAGATCCACCAAAGGCTCCAAACGGAGTTCTTTTTCCTGATATAAATACTATTTTTTCCATAAGAAAAAGACTAGTTTGTATTTTCCTACGAGTAAAGGAGAGCTCATGAAAATACTGATATTAGGGCAAGGCGGCAGGGAACACGCTTTCGTCAAATCGTTTGCTCGATCCATTTCCAAACCAGAGATACATGTCCTTCCAGGCAACGACGGTATGAAATCAGAAGCGTTATGTTTCACAGATAAATCTTTTAAAGACACGTCCTTTATTTCCGACTTATGCCGCCAGAATAAATATGATTTCGTATTTATCGGTCCCGAAGACCCCTTGGTTGAAGGCCTCTCCGATTTGCTTCGAAAAAGTGGCCAAAATGTAGTGGGTCCAAGTCAACATTGGGCGCAACTGGAAGGCAGCAAAATTTTCGCTAAAGAGTTTATGGTAAAGGCAAATATTCCCACAGCTGATTTTGCAATCGTAGATTCGGTTGAAAAAGTTAAAAAAAGCGCAAGCCAATTCAAACCGCCGTATGTGCTGAAAGCCGACGGACTAGCCGCCGGAAAAGGCGTTTTCATCTGCGACACTGAAGATGAATTACTAAATGCAGCCGATAGTATTTTTGTTAAAAAAACTCTAGGACCCGCTGGATCCAAAGCATTGTTAGAGAAATTCACACCAGGCTGGGAACTCAGCTATTTGCTTTTCACAAATGGAATCGACTATGTATCTCTGCCAATAGCTCAAGATCATAAACGTTTGTACGATGGACAAAAAGGTCCAAACACAGGCGGAATGGGAACCTGGGCCCCGCTGACAATCACAAAAGAACTTGATCAAAACATCCGCACCAAAGTCATCGAGCCAACACTAAAACAAATTTCAGAAAGCCAGTCGCTATACAGAGGTGTAATTTTCCTAGGCATCATGGTAACAGGCGATAACCCATCCGTACTAGAATACAACGTCAGAATGGGAGATCCAGAAACACAAAGCATTCTACCACTGATAGATTCCGATCTACCGATTTTTCTTTCAAATCTAGCAAAAGGCGAGCTAGGAAAATTAGCTACAAACAAAAACTTCGCAACATGCATAGTTCTAGCAAGCCCCGGCTATCCCGATAACCCAAAAAAAGACTTACCAATAGAAGGCTATAGCGAAACCGAAAAAAACAAAAATAACTATTTCATAGCCTCAGGAATAAAAAAAGATTCCACCCAATGGAAAA
>JAYTTH010000305.1:0-21097 GCA_043745515.1 Pseudobdellovibrionaceae bacterium
CCTTTAGCCACTCGGGCACCTGTCCAAATAAATGGAGCTGGTTATGGGACTCGAACCCGCAACCTGCTGATTACAAATCAGCTGCTCTACCAATTGAGCTAAACCAGCACATCAAATACTATCACCAATATAAAAACAATTTATTGCCTCGATAAAGATAACCAAACTTATTTATTAATAAATGCGGGAAGAGTCAAAGGTAATTATTTTACTTGCACGTAACTGAATGCGGCATACACCCCAAGCATCCCACTGATCTGACTAGGTATTTACTGGGTTTTTTGCTTAAAATTTTGGCGTCGGTACTCGTACATCGACAGGGCCGCCGCAACCGAAACATTAAAACTTGCATCCATCGAAGCTTGAGGAATTGAAATCAATTCGTCACAAAGAGTTTCGCTGGTTGATCGCAACCCTTTATCTTCAGCACCTAACATTAAAATAGTTCGCGGAGCCAAGTCCACGTCAAAGATAGTCTTTTTGCCTTTGTGGCTTAATCCGTAGACCCAAAATCCTAGTTCTTTGAATCGCTCGATTGGGTTTTTAAAATTAACTTCTGATTCGATCGGAACATGCTCGACGCCTCCACAGGCCACTTTATGTGTCGTAGGCGTCAAATCGACCGCTCGATTATCAGGAATATAAATAGCATCCGCATTGAGCAACCAAGCAGACCGAGTGATGGCGCCTAAATTATGAGGGTCCTCGACTCCGTCTAAAAATAAAAGTAAACTTTTGTCTTTTAAATTTGTTTCGTCAAATTCGGGCCGCGTTCGTACCCAGACCAGAGCATTTTGATGATTTGTGTAGATTCCATCCAAAACAGGTTTTGCTTTTTCTTCGGCCTGAAAACCATATCGTTTGGCGGCATCTAGCAAGAGGCCTTTTTGCTGAGGCGGCAAATCTTTTACATAGACCGCTTTCGAAATACTTTTTGGATTTATTTTTAAAACCTCAAGTATGGCATGGGTGCCGGCAACAAGGCGATCGGTTGAGTTTGAGTTCCCTTTGGCTAATGGCCGACCGGACGGCCGCCCAGATGGCCGATCAGTCTTTTTTCGGTTCACACTTAAATCCCGTCTTTTCCAATGTGGATTTCATTTTTTCTAATACTGAATCACATACGTTGCTGCCATTATTCTGATGCGCTTGATTTTTGCTTTGGCCGCCTTTTAAATAAACAAGATCGCAGCCAGAACCTTTTTTTGATAAAAGTAATTCCCGCACTTCTTTTCCGTTCTTACAGATTAAATGGGTACCAGTTTCTGATTTTAAATCACTGGTTTTGTTCATTGGTTTTGGTTCAGAATTCACTTTTTCGATTGGAGTTGTTATTTGTTTTCTTTCTGCCTTAGGTATCTGTGTGGGTTCAGTTTTTTTTTCGTAGTCCATTTTTGCTTTTATTTGAAGCCCTTCAGAGCGGTTTGTCCCCAATGGTGGCGACTGGGCCACTGAAAAAGTATTCAAACCAAAAAGACTCATAAAAACTATCATTAGATTTGTATTCATTTTAATTCCTATTTTTTCTTGGGCGGCGTTTGGGCTTTAGTAAGCAAGTCGCCAAAAGTTCCCATTCCCTTTTTAGTTGGGGTCGTTGAGTTTGCATGCTGCTTCCACGTTTCATCAATATCTTCGCCAGGTAAGCCTAGCAGAATTTTTCTGCCGATGGGATCGATTTGTTCGATTTGCAAATTTAGCGAATCCCCTTTTTTCTTGGTGTCAAAACTGGCTGACTCGGGTGATTCTCGCCATTTCGATCTTGGGAACAAGCCATCTACACCTGGAATAATAGATACGAAATAACCAAAAACTTCCTTTTTTTCTACAGTGACTTTTACTTTGCTGCCGATTGAAAATTCTCTTTCAAATCGTTCCCATGGATCCACTGCCGATCCACCTTCTTTGATAGACAACGAGATTTTCATTCGATCGCCATCATCAATTTTTAAAATCTTGGCCTGCACAGACTGCCCTAAGGATACTACGTCGGCCGGATTGTGCACCCGTCCAAATGCGATTTCAGACACATGCACAAGACCTTCCACGCCTGGCTGAATTTCAACAAATGCACCATAGGATTCAATCTTGGTTACTCGGCCTGTGATGATATCGCCCGCTTTAAATTTCTGCAGGAAATGTCCTTCATTTTCCGCCCTCTGAAGGTCTAAAATTCGACGACGAGACACAACGATATTTCGCCCGTGATTTTCAAATTGGGTGATAAGAAATTCAAATTTTTTATCCAAATACACGGTTTGATCAGCATCTGGCTTTGAATCAATTTGACTGAGCGGACAAAACGCCAGTTTTTTCTGAACTTCAACACGAAAGCCGCCTTTTACAAGTTCAGTCACTCGACCCTCTACGGGAATTTCCATATCAAATGCGTCTTCTAGCGAATCCGTCGAAGAGGCGGCTAACCGAGCCGACTTGTACCGAAGCATGATTTCGTCTTGAGTTAGGCGTACCACTACCACGTCGAGCATATCGCCGGTTTTAAAAGTGATTATTTTGTCTTCATTTAACAATTCTGCTTTGGGCAAAACCCCATCCATCGGCGATCCAGTTGAAACAAATACGGAATCACCGTGCATAGAAATGATTTCACCGCGAAATTCGTCGCCTTTTTTTAGCTTGCGAGTTCCTGCTTCCATTGACTTTTCAAATAGAGAGGCAAAGTCACCTTCATTAGTTTTAATTTCATCGCCAAAGGCGTCTCGTTTAATCATAGTTACCTTTTCTTTAAGGGTATTTTTTCTACCAAATAGCTGATGACTTGACCTTCAGCTATTTTAGTAACTTGTTTTGTACTTCTATCTACGACTTCTAGTTCGCCTAATTCTAAAGATTTAGCACCGACGTTTACCCGGAAAGGCATTCCTAGCAAATCAGCATCCTTGAATTTAAATCCGGGCCGCTCGTCACGATCATCTAGGATTACATCATAGCCAAGAGTCATCAATTTTTCGTAAATTTCATTTGCCTTTTTAGACACGGTTTCGTTTTTTAAATCAAGTAGGCAAATATGCACTTGAAATGGCGCAATTGAAACTGGCCAAATGATACCATCCGCATCATGCATTTGTTCAATGATCGCTTGAACGGTTCGAGATATCCCGATTCCGTAACAGCCCATTTCAAACGGTTGCGCTTTGCCATTTTGATCCAAAAAGGTCGCTTTCATTTTTTCAGAATATTTGCGGCCCAAGTAAAACACGTGCCCGACTTCTATCCCGCGAAACGCCTGCAGTTTGCCTGCACTTTTAGGGCATTTGTCACCCGCGCGCGCTAGTCGTAAATCCACGCTTTGAGTGGGTTTATAATCCACGTCGTGATTGATATTTTTAAAATGAAAACCATCTTCATTGGCACCAACGATATAATTTTTTAGGCCACTGACTCCATTGTCCATATAAACTGGAATAGTTAGGCCTACGGGGCCGCACGATCCGGGCCTTGCGCCTGACACTTGCTGAACTTCTTCATCAGTTAACATTAAGGGGTCATTTGGCAAATTTAAAACTTTTTTAAGTTTTGTTGGATTAAGCTCATCAGATCCACGCAGCAATACGGCGATTGGTTTTAACCCCTTGTCTTTGGGATCAAGGCCCGTATTAGCCGAGTAAAACAGAGTTTTTACGAGTTCCTTTTCAGGCAAGCCCGTTAAGGTCGCCAAGTCTTTGATTGTTTTTTGAGTTGGTGTCGCAAATTTTTCTTTAGTTTTAAGTGCCGCATTTGAAATATGGGGCTCAAAATCTATAGCCGGGCAGACTTCGATATTTGCCGCAAAATCAGACGAGTCAGATACAAGAAGTGCATCTTCGCCCGCTTCGGCAAGCAATTGAAATTCATGAGTCTGCGACCCACCAATATTGCCAGCATCCGCTTCGACAATTCTGTATTTTGCACCCAAGCGATCAAAGATCGCCTGATAGGCCGAATACATTGCATCGTAGGATTTCAACGCGCCTTCTTTATTAGCATCAAACGTGTACGCATCCTTCATAATAAACTCACGCCCACGCATCAATCCAAAACGAGGTCTGATTTCGTCGCGGTATTTGGTCTGAATTTGATATAAATTCCGCGGCAAATCTTTGTAGGATTTTAAATCATTGCGAACGTAATCGGTGATCGCTTCTTCATGTGTGGCTCCAAGGCAAAACCATTTGTCGTTTCGATTTTTAAGCCGTAAAAGCCCTGGCCCCATTTCATCCCAACGATTGGTTTCTTCCCAAAGTTCCTTTGGGTGAACCATCGGCATTAACACTTCTTGTGCGCCCCGTTTTTCTAGTTCTTCCCTGACTATAGTTTCAAATTTTCGGATCGCTTTAAGCGCTAGAGTTCCATAGGTGTAAATCCCCGGTGCTAATTTTTTGATCATTCCTGCGCGAATCATCAGTTTATGAGATGGAATTTCAGCGTCGTTGGGTGCGTCTTTTAAAGTATATAGCAGACTTTTTGACCATTTCATGAGTTTACCTCGATACCGTAAGACTTAATTTTTCTATGCAAATAACTGCGCTCGAGTCCAATAACTTCGGCAGTCTTAGATATATTTCCACCATTTTCTTTGATTTTTTGAACTAAGTATTCTTTTTCAAACTGGGCACGCGCATCTCGAAAAGTTGTCATGGCCGTTGAGGACGATGATTTACTTGCGTCTTCCAGACCCGCAAACTTGACGTCGTGAACATCTATGTATTCAAGTGGCGTTAATATATAAACCCGCTCAACAAAGTTTTTTAGCTCGCGCACGTTTCCTGGCCAGCTGTAATCCTGCATCATCTGGATTGCTTTTTCAGAAAATACTTTTTTATTTTCACCGCTTTCACGTGCGAAACTGTCGCTGAAATAGGAAACTAAAGTGGGAATATCTGTGCTACGCTCGCGCAAAGCAGGGACGCGAAACGGAACCGTCTGAAGTAAATGATAGAAATCGTCGCGAAATTTACTTTGCCGAACCAGCTCTCCTAAGTCTTGAGTATTGGATGCCAAAATCCGCACATCAGAGTATATCTCCTGAGTTCCACCAAATCGCTGAAATTTTTTGTCTTTCAAAAGTTTTAATAATTTCATTTGTACAAATGGCGGTATTTCTTGGATTTCCTCTAAATAAAGTGTTCCGCCTTGTGCCAATTCAATTTTACCTCGCCGTGTTTTATCCACACCGGGGTAGGCGTCTTTTTCGATCCCAAACAATTCACCTTCGATTAATTCTTCAGAAACTGAGGCGCAATTAAACTCGATAAAGGGATGACTGGCGCGGGGACTAAAGTAATGAATATTTTGAGCTACCAGATTTTTCCCGGCACCGTTTTCACCTGTAATCAAACACCAAGTCGGGCTGGGCGCTAATTGAGAAATAAGTTGTTTTAACGATTTAACGTTATCGGCATCGCCAACCATTGCCAAACTTTTTCGAAGTTTATTTAATAGCGCTGTCTTTTCTTCTTTTTCGTTTAAATAGTTTTTTAAATTGTTCAGTGTGATTACAATTTTGTCGATGGAAAGCGGTTTTTCAATAAAATCATAGGCTCCGAGCTTTGTAGATTTAACTGCAGTTTCAATTGTACCGTGACCAGAAATCATAATAAATTCGATCTGAGAAAATTTCTGTCGCCCTTCCTTTAGAGTGTCAATGCCGTCTTTCCCTGGCATCCAAATATCTAAAAACACGATTTGGGGTGCAAAGGATTGCATTTTTAACAAGCCTTCTTCGCCCGTCCCTGCTGAGTCGACCTCGTAACCTTCGTCACGGAGTGAGGCACTTAAAACGTCTCGAATCGGTTTTTCATCATCTACAATTAGAATTTTCATAGACCTCTTTATGACCTATTTAGATAGGAAATTCAATGATCATCTTGGTGCCGCTAGGTGCGTTTGGACTGACTCTGATAAATCCGTTGTGGTCCTCGACGGTTCGTTTGACTATTGCCAGCCCCAATCCCGAACCATGTTCCTTAGTACTAAAATAGGGCTCAAAAATACGGGCCATTTGCTGGGCGGGAATTCCCGTTCCATTATCTGATACAATAATTTTTGCGATGCTCAATTCCCGAGTGAAATCTGTGTTAATTTGAATAATTCCATCTTTTTCGCTGGGCAATGCCGCAATTGAATTATCGACCAAGTTGACGATAATCCTCTGAATTTGCTCGTGGTCGAAACTGAATTCAGGGATCTCCGAGTTGTAATACTCTAAAAACTGGATCTGCGAATGGGCCGATTTAAATAGCTTCAAAGAATTCTGAATTACCAAATTCAAATTACCCAATGTCGGCTTTCTTTGTGGCAATCGAGCAAATTGTGAAAATTCATTGACTAGCTTTTTCATCTGATCCACTTGATTTACGATCATCGATGTACATTCAAGAAACGCAGGATCCGAAATATCACTTGCAAATTTACGCTGAAGCCGCTCGGCTGACAATTTGATCGGTGTTAAAGGATTTTTGATTTCATGAGCGATTCGACGCGCCACTTCTGTCCAGGCATGGGACCGCTGAGCCGTAACGATATCTGTCAAATCATCAAATACCAAAATTTTACCGATTTCTTGACTGTGTTCGTCTTTTAAAATGGAAAGACTGATCATCAACGGCAGAAGTTCACCATTCAAATTCACTTGAAATTCTTTTTGAATGGATTCCATTTGAAACGTGTTCATTTGCTTGAGTAGCCCTGAAAATATTTTAAATTGCTCAAGTGTTAAAAGCTCTCGTACCGGCCGATTGATAAAATCTTTAGCTTCAATTTTTAACAACATCGCTGCATGTTGATTGATTGTGGTAATCCGTCCCGATTTACCCACAGAGATAACCCCAGCTGATACATTTTTTAATACGACTTCGATATATTTCAACGTTTCATGTAAACTGTTGTTGGCCGATTTCGCTTCATTTTCTGACTTTTCAAGCTGACTGGTCATTCTGTTAAAACTAGAAACTAGCTGCGCCATTTCCTCGCTACCTGTATTTACCGAAATTTGAGTGTATTCGCCCTGAGCAATCAATGAAGTCGCTTTGCCCAACTGAACTAAGGGAATCGATAATTGTTTGGCTAGATGAAATCCAAACCATATGGCCGCCATCAAAATCACCAAAGTAATCAAAATCAAAATAATTAAGTAAATGGACTTAAGTGGATATTCCAAAGGGTTGATATCTCGAAACTCATCATAAGCACTGGCCACATCGTTCATCCTTGAAATCAGCGACAAAGGCACAAATGAAGAAACAACAACGGCGCCGCGATCACTGCCTTCTTGGACCGGGACAATCACACGTACCAAATTTCCTTCGCCATACTGATGAATCGTCGAGCTTTCGACTTGGTTTTTCACGCCCTTTTGAAGGAAATCCAGAGATACTTTGGGAATTTCATCTACCTGGGCATTTTCAAGCGTCGACAAGATTCGTTCCCCAAAAATGCCGGGATAGTATTCGATCGCATCAACCAAATATTCCTGCTGCAACGTTTTAATTTTTTTTAGCATGGCTTTGCGGTCATTCAAGTTGCGAATGTAGTGAGCTACTTCGTGGGCAAAATGGTAGTTCTTTTTCTTTTCGTTGAAATAATAAAAGTTTTGAACTTCGAGCGAGCTTTTTAGTACACCCACCATTTTGACGCTGAACCATTTATCAAAACTGGAATTTATATAAAACACTGAAATAATGAAAATTAGAATTGTCGGAATCGCGCTAAAGGAAACGAACGACGCTATTAATTTCGCCTTTAGACTGCTGCCAAAAATGCCGCTTCGTCGTTCAACAAATACTTTCATTACATTTCTAAAAATTAAAAATACTAAGAGCAGCAAAATAACAATATTGAAATTTACTAGTCCAAAAAAGAAAATGCTGTGTACAAAGGGCAATTGCTGGGACGTTGAAAATAAACGAATTTCAAACCAAGTTAGAAAAACAAATATGACTGACAATACGAATACAATTATAATTTCGCGTTTACGTTTCCTAATTTCCTTTGAAACGGCACCGGCAATTTGCGACGGGTCAAACAAAAGTCCTTTTTTGTTATCAAATTGCGTTTGGTTGTCTGGCTTTTTGTTTTCCTCTGTCATGAACTAACTTTTACTTTTTTTAAGAGTTTTACCCAGGCCAATCATTTCCATCACAGTTTGTGCAGCGTCTCGGCCTTTGTGCCCATGTTTACCGCCTACCCGAGCCAATGCCTGTTCATCATTTTCTGTAGTCAACACGCCAAACGCAATTGGTTTGCCGGTTTTTAGCATCAGCTGAGTGATTCCATCGGTAACGCTATTGCAAACATAATCATAGTGCGAAGTTTCACCGCGAATAACCGCCCCTAGTGCAACAACACCATCGAAACCACGATTTAAAACCCACTGGCATGTGAGCGGAATCTCTACTGCCCCGGGTACTCGAAAAACTTCGACATGAACGCTTTCGCATTCGTCCAAATAATCCAAAGCGCCCTCTTCCAATTTCTGAGTAATCTCTTCATTGAAGCGGGAAACAACGACGGCTACCGAATGTTTAAACACTTTTTTTGATTTTTTCTTAGGCTTTGAATAAACCACAAAAATCTGGCCATTCCAAGAAATCAGTATAGACATTCATGCATATCTGAAAAGCGTACTAATTTCGTCAAAGCTGCTATATCCTGTATAGGATGAAATATGTAAGACTCAATCCGCTCGAGTTTTATAGCATTATGTCCAAGAATGCTTCCGAAACAAGCTTGGAAAAACAAGAAACCTAGAGCAGCCGATTATACATCTTTTGACTTCAAAAATTTGCGAGTGACAAACGTTTTGGGAGAATATCCATCGCCCTTATTAGGAGAGCACGTTCGCCAATGTTTAAGCGTTTATTCTAACTAGTATTTATTTTAGGCGATTGTAGTTCTTAAAACTTTGTTTCCACCGCTTTACAAAAGCCAACCTCATCAGCTCCCTCTAAAGCTTGTGGTGGTGTTCGACCCGGCATGCGGACAGCTCCCGAAACGCGATCGACAGTAACAACAGATTTTTCTTCGGTCCTACATTGAAATGATCCAACATAAGAATTTGGAGTAACTTGAAGTTTGCCAATAATATCGCCACCTACACAGCTTACCTCCCTGCCTGACACACTCATTTCTTTTTTATTCAGATCCACAGAAATACTAATCTGAATTGGACTATCAAGATAGTACAAAACATTCGTTACAGAACAACTTAACACAACCTGTTCGGAAGTTATTTTTGCTTCTATTTTTTTGTTCAACCAGTTCTGAACGATGTAATCAATAGTGTTTTGGTCCGAGTTTGTTGCCAAGAGCTCAGCCGTAAGTCGCCGTGCATCTCGTGAATCGGTTGCTCCAAGTTGCCTAAAAATGGCGTATACGCTTTCGTGAATTAAAAACGCCAACTTATCTAACTTCGAGAGCTTATCAAAAATTTCGCTTGAAACAAGAAGGTCGCCATCGTCCGTATAGTTAGCCAGTTGTTCGTATTGGCAACCCTTTTTAAGAATAACCGGAAACGCGTCTTGAGTCGGAAGGAGCTCAAATTCGCTAGATACAAATTTAACAATCTTATCCGTATCGCTAATCAACTCCTTTAGAGTGTCTCGGAATCCCGGAAATGCGCTCAGTTTGCTAAACACCCTGAGACCCTTGGTATCATACGTTTTATGCCAAAGTTCCTTGCCCTCAAATAAATCTAGGGTTTGAGCCTCAACAACCTTCTTATCACTATCACGGCAAACGAGGGCGTATCCTCCGTTACCAATTTGTCCTCCCCCTGCAAAGCCAAGTAAGGGCGCCAAAAATAATGTGAACAATATATTAAATCTTCTCACTGCGGATCTCCTTGAGATTTTTTTTTGAAATTGGAAAAAGCGAAATAGTTAATTGATAAACGGAATCTAAATTCGAAGACGTAGGCTGCATAAACTCAGAAAGCTCATTCAAAACCTGACTTACTTTCTGTTTAAACTCGGGCAACCGACGACTGTCCACAGCGACGGCCAGAGATCCATTTTCACGTAATGAAAACGGAGTGTTCTCTAACGCATCTAGTGCCTTTTTATTGAGTTCAATTTGCAATGTGCGTCTCGCTGGTGACGTGACTTCCGGATTGGTCCAGATATGGTTTTTAGAAATCAGATTCCATTTGGTTTTGGTTACTTTTACAAATCCTAATCTAACTAGGCGATTTATGGCGTCCCTCACTTCTTCAGAATGGATTCCAAGATAGTGCGCGACATTTTGTAAGTCAGGCTTAAATCCTTTTGTTTTAATGAGTTCCAGAATAGCAAAATGATACCACGACGAAATGATTTCATATTCGTCTTCAGATAATTTAATAAAATGCTCGTTCTTTATTTTTTTTTCGACAGAGAGCTTAGCTGTTTTCAACATTGGACGTCCTAACTTTTCAGCCAGTTTGAGTTCCATCGCTGTGGTAACTTTACGACCTCCGTTAAACAGTTTAGACAGAAAGGACTGATCGATTTCCAAGTACTGTGCGTACGCACGAAGAGAATAGCTTGGGTTTTTCTTGCAGCGGCGAATAAATTCCCTTTGCAGAGTGTTCTTCAATAAGCCTGCATCTTGGGACTCATAGATTTTAGTTTTTTCCATGAATGCTGAGTAATCATAAATTTCTTAAATAGCAAGCGCTTTGGCCTTAATCTGAGGCCAGCCTGACCTCAACCGTATCCTGGGCATAACCTAACCAGAATATTTCATAAGATTTGAAAGGGATCTGGCCTTTTTTAAAATAAACCCAAGTTACAAGTATGAAACTTGAAAGTTCTTTAACCGGAGATGGGCTGAACTAGTCTTCCAAAAAAAATCCACTGATCAAAACTTGGTCAGTTAGGCCCGCTTAAATTTGACTTCAGATGGTCTTGAAATAGCAGCTACACTCCCTTAGACAGTAACATCGGAAACAAAATATGTCGTTTCTTAGGATTTGGCCAAAATTATTGCTTTTTTCTATTGGAGTATTTGCGTCCCTGACCTTCATAAATGCGATCAGTCCGTTGAACAATCGAAGACCTGAATTGAGTGAAATTAGATACATTGTTCTGCACACCACTGAAGCCGAAGCCACCAGTGCGCTAGCTAAATTACGCAAGCGCGGCGAGATCCATTACATGATTGATAGGCAAGGGCAGGTCTACAAAATCATCGAAGAGAATAGGATTGCTCGTCACTCTGGCCGCAGCCTGTGGCAGGGGAGGCCCCGTGTGGACGAAGTATCAATAGGAATTGAAATGGTTGGCTTTCACAATAAGCCGCTTGAAGCCGCCCAAGAAAGATCACTAGCCAATTTGCTGCGAGAGCTTAAAAATCGCTACCATATTACAGATGAAAAAATTCTAACCCACTCTATGGTCGCCTACGGTGTGCCCAACCGTTGGCATTCCCAGGCCCATCGCGGTCGCAAACGTTGCGGCATGTTGATGGCGGATCCCCAGTTAAGACGACGTTTGGGAATTGGCCCTGGCCCGACAGGGGATCCTGATCTTGAATCTGGTCGTTTGAAAAATGCCGATCCGTATTTATTTTCTATTCTTTACAATCATAGCGTTGATCCCGTTCAAACGGCGCATGCCATTTACGAAAGTCCAAGTTCAAATATCATTTCTAAAATTCGATCCGCCTGGTTTATTGCTCGTGAAAAATATGATGATGCTTTGACTGTTTATACATTGCCAAACAAAACTCAATTACGCGGGGATCAGATTAATGATTGGAATTCTATTCCCGCCGGAACCAAAGTCACATTTGCAAAAGAAGCCACTACAAAAGAGGAAACTACAAGCGAATCGGAACCGACTCAAGAAACCGTGGACTTCAAAGAAATTGGAAAAGATGGTGATTCTGCGATAAAAATTGCAGGCCAAGATTTTGATAAAAGCACGACACTTTATTTTTTGAAAGACGGCCGTGTTTTTACAGGTATGGAAATGAGATTTTTAAATCCAAAACTTTTAAGCACTCTGCCAAATGGAACCAGATTGTTGTTAGGGTATGTCTATGGAGGATCCGTTTCGAAACTTCGATCTGCATTTAGTATCACAAAAAAAAGATGGAATTCACCCGCTACCTTATATCGACTCCCAGGTCCCTCTGGCAAAATTATGACTGGTGATGAAGTTGTTCCCAGCGCGATTCCCAATGGTACTTTAATATTCTTTGAAAGATAAAACTTTACTGGTTAGTGGATTTTCGAAACGAAACCAAGTCTTTGATTGTGCCGACTTTAATCTGAAAACGTTCAGCAAATTTTAAAAGATCACCGACTCGAGCCATCGTGCCATCGTCGTTAATAACTTCGCAAATAACAGCGGCCGGGTTAAGGCCGGACAAAATTGCTAGGTCGACTCCGGCCTCGGTGTGGCCGTTTCTTACTAAGACACCATTTTTTTGGGCTCGAATAGGAAAAATATGTCCTGGCATCTGCACATCAGACGGTTTTGCCAACGGGTTGGAAGCGGCTTTCACCGTCAGCGCACGGTCGTGGGCCGATATCCCAGTAGTTACGCCAATGGATGCCTCTATACTGACCGTAAAGGCCGTTCTGTTTGGTGAAGAATTTTTTTCTTCGCTCACCATTTGAGGCAATTGTAATCGCGCTACTTGATCAGGATGCAATGCTAAACAAATCAATCCGCGCGCATTTTTAGACATAAAATTGATTGCATCCGCTGTTATAAAATCTGCTGCGATAATGATATCCCCTTCATTTTCACGGTCTTCATCATCAACAAGAATCACCATGTGGCCTTGTTTGAAATCTGCTAAAATCTCTGAAGTGGAATGGAAACTAGATTTCATATTGACCTTCTGTAAGCTGTTTAGCGCTTAAGTATCCTTTCATAAAATAATCACATTCAAAACTAACTCGTTGGCCGATTTTTATCGTTTCCAAATTTGTTTTCTTTAGAGTCTCTGGAATAAGGCAAACTGAAAATAAATCTGATTCGACTTCATTGACTGTTAAACTGACGCCATTGACTGTGATTGAACCTTTTTTCCAAAAAAACTTTTTGAAATCAGAGGGCAAGTGGAAATTTAAAATTAAACAGTCACCAACAGTTTCACGATTTACTAACGGCGTCGTTCCATCTGCGTGACCACTTACTAGATGTCCGTGAATACGATCTCCAAAACGCAGCGACCGTTCTAAATTTACAATTCGATTTGTGAGGTTTTCTTTTGTCCAGCCCATTACTTTTAAAGTTTCATAACCCAAAGTAAAAATCAGATCGTTTGCAAAGAATTCTACTGTTAAGCACACGCCATCAACGGCAATACTGTCACCGGTTTTTAGATCATTGTAGAAATCTGGTTTTGAAACTGAAATAGTTATCGATTGATCGTTTTCGCGAACCTGGGTGATGGTTTGAGTAGACTCGATAATACCCGTAAACATAACTAGGGTTCTAGCAAGCGCGGGGCAACGTGTCTATTCCAAACTTTGGTTTTTAAAATTGTGTATTGCTTGAGCGGGGCCCCAAGGATTAGGAAGGACTTATATTTAAAATGAACTCGGGCCTCCTGCCCTCGCCAGCTGAATACGCCCTCCAGGCGCGCTGGAGGTTCATTTTAAATATAAGTCCTTCCTAATCCTTGGGTTTGTTCCAGAAATGTAATTTTAAAAACCAACGCTTGGAAACTCGAGTTAGTGGTTTGAGTTTCCTTGTTTGTTTGTCGACAGTTTAGAGTTTTGGCTCGTTGTGGTTGCTGTTGTTGAAGACGCTGATGGTATAGGCTCTAGTAGTTTTGCGATTTTTACTTTGGCGCCCATTTTCATTGGTATGCCAGAATCCCAGACTACTTTTCCTACCGAGATTTCGTCGCTGACATCAAATATTTCTATTTTCGCGATTGGGTCGCCATCGGCGGATCCTAAATATTGGGATTCGCAGGGGATAGGGTTTTCACCGTTTTTTGAGCCCCAGAAAGTGCGCTCGTTGTATACGTTGAAAACATCGCCTTTTTGTACGTTGTGTCCGTTACCTGCTAAGATTGTGGCTACGTGTTCATCTGCGTACAACACTCTTGTGTTCCATTCGGCTTTTTTATCTTTTAGTTGCTGTTGAACTTGTTTTACTGCTGTTTCCAGTGCGCTGTAAGAAACTCGAGCCAAAGGTGTTTGATGATAGTAACTGGGATCTATCATTAGATTATAAATCGGTAACTTAAATCCAAGTTGAGTTCGAGTTTGTTTGGCCGTTACATTGGTGGCAGCTTCGACTCCCAAGGTAATCGGGTGACCTGCCACCAAATTCATATCGAGCTGATAAGTGTCGACTTCAAAATTTACGCCTATCATTCCACCAGCGCTGATACCGCCTGATGGAGTAAAGCCCAAGCCAAGGCCGATTTTACTCAACAATTCAAAAGAATTTACGGTGCCCCATAATCGGTACTGAGGTAAATTTACTAAACAAGAAATTTCATCTGACTTAATAGACGGCGGAATCACTTTGCCGGCAAAGCTGTGTTCTAATAGTGCCATATCATTTTTTGCTAAATTCAAATTTCTAAGTTCGATATTGGATCCCAGTTGTGAGCTCGTATCATTAAATGGTGGTTTGTAGCGAAACCAAAAGCCCTCGCTCTTTTGCAAAACCGGATACATTTGTTGATTTAAGACAAATTCGAAATCAAATTTTTCTCCGCCTGGCATGTCTATCATTGCTGATTTTACTAGGCCGACGTCGACTATGTATTTTAGTTCTCTGGCCTTTGGTGCGGTCACAACTGGCTGCTGCTGGCAAGATTGATTTCCCATTAATAGGAACCCAGTCGTCGCTAGTAGTAAAGTCTTGAATAGTCTCATACGTCCTCCTGTATTTAAGTCCAACACCTAGACAATCGGAGGAAATACGAAAGTCTGTAGACTTACTTAGATTTTAATCTAGAAAAAACTTAAGCCCTGAATGGGGCATCTAAGTATATAAAAATACTAAAAAAATTCAAATCTGCAAAATAGCCAATAAATCGACACTCTAGTTAAACACAGACCTTTGTCTGCCTAGTTAGAATTTAGAATTACTTTTTAATTCTAAAATTGGAGGATGAAGCTAGGATTTTAATTTTAAAAAAAAGGATCAACCCATGTTTAGGAATTTAGTATTAATCGCGCTTATATCAATTGCCCTGCCTACTTTATCTAAGGAACTAAAATTTAAAAGTTTGGAGGATCTAGATAAATGCTCACGCGACAATAGTTATGATACTGGAGTCTGCTATGAGCCACTGAAGGTCTATGTAAAATCACATCCAAAGGACGCCTTTTCCATTGCTAAGAAAGCGCGGCGCGTGTTTGCCAGTTGGGTCAGCATAGAATGGTTCAATTTGGCTATTACAAAAAACAAAGAAACTAAAGTGTGCGCAGACCCTGAATTTCAAATTGCCTTCCTAAATGCCTTTGGGCAAGGAGAAACAGATCCGCCTTATTTGACGGCTAAAAAACTTTTGGAAGGGCCGTGCATGAAGGATCTCGTACCCGTAGTCATGAAAGAAATGGACGAACAACACAGTACTTATTTTGAAGCGGCTGTCTGTCCTACAGTCAAAAAGGCCGGCAAAACTCATGTGGGTTGTGATCCTAAAAAACCCGAAGTCGTCGTTGCTCCTGTTGAAGAAAAGCTTCCAAGCGTTGATAAAAATAAGCTTCAAGTTGCTTCAATAGTAAAAGTTTTTAAAGGCCCCGAAGGCAGTCGCATAAGCATGGTCAAAGTGACTGGAGACCAAGGCCTCTATTTGATAAAAATCGAAGGTGTTGATTCGCCGTGGAATAATAAAGTGCTTTTGCATAAAGAAGACTCAGCGAATGTAAATACTGCTGACTATTGGACAGAAAACGAAGGTAAAAAATGGAATACGATTTCAAAGAGGAATTGCTACAATGGATTTTGCAGCTATGAGGTCTTTTTACCAGGCAAACAAGGCGCTTTGAGTTTTTCTTACGATGAGGCCGAATCTAAAAAAATTAAATCCTCTGAAATTCTAAAAAGCTTTTAGATTAACGAGAGACATTTATTTTTGGATTGAAATGGGAGTTTTCAATGGTTACCAATGCCAGTCTATTTTTGTCTGCAGTTTTAATTTTGTGTTCACGTTCTGGACAATCGGCAGAAAAGGTCTCTGCCGATTCAGTTTGTAACCAAGAAATCGGTCGTGCCCTTATGACGATTTCAAAAGAGAATCCGTTATCATTGACTGGTGCCGGGGAGAAAATTAATATGGCCAAAACTTACAGCGATGTTGCCGAGGGAGATATTAGAAGCTCGCAAAATCTGGGCTCAGAACAATTTACAGTAGCTTGGTCTGGTAAGGGTAAGGATTTAAAATATCTCTTAACATACAATCCTGGCGTTTGTTCTAATTTAAAACAGCCAGCTAAGCTTGCTGATCTCAAGCGAACGATTGACGATTCAATCTTGAAAAATAGAAAAACCGTTCAATCGAATTAAACTCTTTCGAAGTCTTTGCCTTTTATAAAATGCCACTGCCGCCTAGAATAATAAATACTTGTTGATCATTTTTTGGAAGTTCGATTTTATCAGGCCCCTTCCTGGATTCGAAATATTGAATGCTTTTTATTCCTGCACCGAGCTGAATGCCTGCGAGTTTGAAAATGAGTCCGGCTTCTCCAAAAGCGGCATTCCAGTTTTCTGTAGCGATTCGAACGCCCGGTCCAATAAACGCATGAAACCCGAAAGAATTATCATCCGTCATCGTTGTCATTTGCAACCTAAGTGACGAATCTAAACCTGAAACGCTTGTTACATTTTGTCCCATTCTTGTAAAAACCGCATTCCGCCAATTTAGAAATGAATTCATTTCCCAATTCAGACCTAAATTGATTTCTTGATATTGATTTCCATTTTGACTGCCAAGCGAGGCGCTGACGTCATAAGTTACTTTGGAATCCTTTGTGCTAACCGCAGTAGGAGTTTTAGGAAATGAGTAGGGATATTTTTTTTGAGCCCACACAGGGCTCAAAATCATCATTAAAAATAAAATTGATTTATAGTTTTGCATCTTTATTAAATTTAAAAGTCCCACCGTTGAAATCAACCTTAATAGAATCACCTGGCTTAAAGTCTTGGGAAATTAACATTTTCGACAAGGGATTTAGCACCTCGCCCTGAATGACTCGCTTCAATGGGCGAGCACCATAAATCGGATCGTAACCCTGAGTGGCCAATTGTTTTGTAGCTTCATCGCTAAAGCCAATTGCTATTTTTTTGTTTTTTAAGCGTTCGACAACGGTCGCCAATTGAATTTTTACAATTCCGTTAATTTGATCTTGTTTTAAAGAATTAAAAATAATCGTTTCATCAATTCGATTTAAAAATTCCGGTCTAAAATGGCCTCGCAATGCCAAGGTCACTTCTTTCTGCTTTTCAGGTTCTGACATGGTTGGATCTATAATCGCAGCTGATCCAATATTAGAAGTCATAATCAGCACAGTATTTTTAAAATCAACCACTCGGCCCTGACCATCCGTCAATCGACCATCATCTAATACTTGAAGGAGAATATTAAAAACATCGGAATGAGCTTTTTCAACTTCATCAAACAATACAACACTGTAGGGTTTTCTCCTTACAGATTCCGTCAATTGACCGCCTTCTTCGTAGCCGACATAGCCCGGAGGCGCCCCAATTAATCGAGCCACTGAATGCTTTTCCATATATTCACTCATATCAATGCGTATGATGGACTGATCAGTATCAAATAAAAATTCAGCCAAGGCTTTCACCGTTTCAGTTTTGCCAACTCCAGTCGGGCCTAAGAAAATAAAAGTTCCAATAGGCCTGTTTGGATCTGATATTTCGGCTCGCGATCTTCGAATCGCATCGCCGACTATTTCCAGAGCATGGTCTTGGCCAACGACTCGTTCCCTTAGTTTGGATTCCAGAGTCAGTAACTTTTGGGTTTCACCTTCTAGCATTTTGGATACGGGAATTCCAGTCCATTTACCGACCACATCGGCGATGTCTTCGGCAGTCACTTCTTCTTTTAAAATTTGATTGGAACCTTTTTGATTCTGAGCTTTTTCTTCGATCACTTGCATTTTCTTTTCAAGTTCGGGGAGTTTGCCATATTTAAGTTCTGCGGCTTTGCCTAAGTCACCCGCTCGCTGGGCTTTATCAATATCTAATTTCAGAATTTCAAGTTCTTGTTTGTATTTTTTTAAATTTTCAAGGCCGCTTTTTTCAAACTGCCACTGTTCGCGCAATGCTTGGTTATTTTTTTGTAAATTGGAAAGTTCTTTGGCAATTACGGCCAATCTATCTAAAATTACGGGATCTGATTCTTTTTTTAAGGCTTCTTTTTCTATTTTTAACTGCATCATTTTACGTTCAATTTCATCGATCTCTTGGGGAACTGATTTTATTTCAATACTCAGTTTGCTAGCGGCTTCATCAATTAAATCGATCGCTTTGTCGGGTAAAAAACGCGACGTAATATAGCGATGCGATAATTTTACGGCTGCTACAATAGCAGAATCAGTTATCCGCACGCCATGATGGACTTCATATTTCTCCTTAAGGCCCCGCAATATCGTCGTCGCTTCATCGACTGTAGGCTCGTCTACAAGCACGGTTTGAAAGCGCCGCTCAAGGGCCGCATCTTTTTCAATGTATTTGCGATATTCATCTAGCGTCGTGGCACCAATGCAGTGAAGTTCCCCGCGGGCTAAGGCTGGTTTTAGCAATTGACCGGCATCCATGGCCCCCTCAGATTTACCGGCACCCACTAGCGTGTGAATTTCATCTATGAAAAGAATAATTTTTCCGTCGCTATCAATTACTTCTTTTATAACACC
Organism: Pseudobdellovibrionaceae bacterium; assembly: GCA_043745515.1. GTDB lineage: Bacteria > Bdellovibrionota > Bdellovibrionia > Bdellovibrionales > Bdellovibrionaceae > UBA2316. The sequence goes on from JAYTTH010000305.1 coordinate 18,833, forward strand.
TTTAAGGCGGTCTTCGAATTCACCACGGTATTTGGCACCGGCAACCAGAGCGCCTAAATCCAAGCTCATCAGTTTTTTGCCAATAAGATTTTCGGGAATGTCTTTTTGAACTATCCGCAAAGCAAGACCTTCTGCTATCGCTGTTTTCCCAACGCCTGGCTCGCCAATAAGGACAGGATTGTTTTTCGTTCTTCGTGATAGGACTTGAATGACACGTCTAATCTCTTCGTCTCGACCCACGACGGGATCCAGTTTGCCTTCAGCCGCTAAAGCTGTTAAATCGCGAGCGAATTTCTTTAACACTTCCATTTTATTTTCTGGTACGTCGTCCGTCACTTTTTGATTTCCCCTAATCTCCATCAATGCTTTTAAAAACGTGTCCATTTTGAGTTGATGCTTCTTAAAAACCGGAGTCATATCAGAATCATTAATTTTTAAGGCACCTAGAAAAAAATGCTCTGTTGAAATAAAAGTGTCGCCCATGGCTCGAGATTCAACTTCTGCCGATTGAAACAACCTTTGCAATCGAGGACTTGCATAGGGCTTTTGTTGGGTTCCAGTAATTTGCGCAAATTTATCGATTCTGACCTGAATATCATAGGCCAATGACTGGATATTCGAGGCTAGCTTTTCTAAAACTCTGGGGACAATTCCTTGGTCCTGAGTAATCAGAGCATGCAGAAAATGTTCTGGCTCTACCATCGTGTGGTTTTTAGATTCAGCCTTTTGCGCAGCTTCTTGCATTGCTTCTTGGCTTTTCTGAGTCATTTTTTCGATTTCATTAGACATTATCTACCTCTAACTAAGAAATTGAGTCGCGTTAAAGGTCCTGTCAATCCCCACGATTAAATATCTATTTTTAGTCGATCCATTTGAAGCTGGGACATTGCGAAGCGACGACCTCTTTTAGAATGACGTCATCTTGCAATTCAGTATTGTCATCTTTGTAGTCAAAAATATCTTTATTAAAAACTAGACATTTTTGGCCAAATTGATTCTTAAATATGGATTTGTTATCTTTTACGGTCGAAGGTGATTTTCCCATTAAAAAGCCCGTATCCAAATAGGTTCCATTGTATTTTAATATTTCAACGCCGCCAGCATTTTTACTGTTGATAGCTGAAGCATTTCTAATAATCAAATTTGGGCTATTGAGCGGGTATAAATTCTTTGTTTCAAATTCGATGGTCAATTTATGATTCACGGGAATGGAAACTTTATCTGCGGTCAATACGACGCCGCCCGAAAAAGTCTCGCGGGGGAAAAAAAAGTATTCTCGGGCTCCGGTTGTTTTTTGATCACCGCCGACTCCGTAGGAATTGAAAACAAAAAAGAGTCCCGACGACGTTATTAAATAACTTCGATAGGTCATCGTTTCATATCCATTCATTGGGTGTACGGAAAACCAGCATTCCCCTAAATCATTTTCGTACCGCATTGAATACTGCAAATTGTCCCTATGGGTGATTTCATATTTGCAATTTTCAGGAAGAGAAAAAGCCAAGCTAAGAGATGAATTTATCGTGACGGATATTAGAGCAATGAAAAAAAATTGTAGTTTTGTCATATAGTATGATTGTGCTTGTCCGAGCCATGTTTTGTCATGTAGTTTGCTTACGTACTAGCTATAGTCGAGACCAATAGGACCAAAACATGGTTATTAAAACACTCAAAACACCTAGAAGAATTAGACCGTCAATTAAGAAAGACAAAGTAAATGCACATGATTATCAAAACTACGATCATCGATTTAGTTGTGATGACTGTTCGCATTTTGATTCCGACAACACTCGATGCACATTGGGCTATATCAGTGTCCATCATCGCAAAGCACAGCAAAATATTGACTTCTTAATGTCTGGGCAGCTTGCCTTTTGTCGATTTCACGAGATCGATTAGAATCTTTTTCTATCTGATAAACGTCCTGAAACTGCCTCTGATTGAGGCTTTCAAGTCGCTCAGGACTTAAGTAAAACTATCTTGGACTAGTATTTAAGGGTTTACGGGAATTATTTTCCTCGTCACAAAGGCTAATTCTTTTTAAATAGTTCATTTCCTAGCTAAAGTCCTGTCAAGAAAATGCCGCACACCCCGAATTAGTATTTGTCAGCATCTTAACATGAGTGTGTTTTTTAAAACTCACTCATGAAGAGAAGCGAAAAGTAATAAGGATTCAGAAAGAACCGGAGAGTGAGTCAGACTTTCCAAAATTTAGAAAGGAGGCCTTCAAGGAAGATAAATAAAGAACAATCGAATGTTCAATTA
>JAYTTH010000306.1:0-5525 GCA_043745515.1 Pseudobdellovibrionaceae bacterium
TACCATAACGATTGAAGCTGAGGTTAAAGAAGCTCAGGATTTGGTATATATTTTATCCACGTCGCCAGGAAACATTTATCTGACTCTTAGGAATCCAACAGATGGAAACATAAAAGCCAGATTACCCAGTTCTACAGCCGATTCAATTTTAGCGCGCGCTACTGAAGGAAATGCTGCTACGGCAGCACCAGCACCCCAACCCCCTGCGTTTACAGGCGGAGTACCGGGTGGTGGTAAATCTGGAAACTAGTTTGTGCGTAAGAAAAAGGTAACAGTGTCTTTTGGGGGAATTTCAAGTATGGCGACAATTAAATCAGCTTTAATTTTGATACTTTTGAGTTTCCACTTTGGTCTTGCCGAAGAAGGCGGTGACGATGCACCGGCCGCGGATGAAGCATCAACGGAAAATGAAGGTAAACTGGCCGCTGACACAAAAGAAGAAGTGTATTCCACCGACGGAAACGAATTGTCTGTTTCCTATCGTCAGGCCGAATATATCAATCTAACCTACGGCATCGAAGAAGATAAAAAACTACCCACCTTACCTAAAAAAATTCGCTACGATGGGTCTTTTAAAGGATTTGTTAAAGTTGAATTTAATAAGAAATTAAATTTATTTAGATTCAAACCAGTCAAAGAAGGTTTTGGAACGCTGGTAATCTATGACGTTAAAAATAATAAAAAAGTTGTCGAGTATCGAATTAGCGTTCGAAAAAACACACTAGACAAAGTGGTCATTGAACTTAAAGGTATGCTGGCTGATATCGATGGCATCGTTATTAAGATTATTAATAATAAAGTAGTCGTCGATGGCCAAGTTCTGACACCCAAAGATTTAATGCGAATTAAAAATGTAATTCGTCAATTCGGCGATAAAGTCGATAGTATCGTAAATGTGAATCCAATGGCCTATAGTAAAATATGCCAATTTATAATGAATGATATTAATAATCCTGAAATTGAATGCCGCGCCCGTCATGAAAAAATAATTCTTCAAGGGCAAGTCGGCAGTGAAGCTGAAAAAGTGCAAGCTGAAATTATAGCTAAAATTTATATGCCAGCAGTTTTTGTAGATCCGTCGTGTTCAGATGGTTCCATAAAGTGCCCTAAGCCAATGAATGATGGTGTTATTAATATGATAACAGTCAAAGAAGGAGCTCCGGCCCCGCCTAAAAAATTGGTCGAACTTAATATACATTATGTTGAACTTAAAAAAGACTATTCGAAATCATTTCGATTTGAGTGGGCCCCAAAACTAAGTGATCAGACCGGCGTAGAAGCAAAAACAGGCGATCAGGGTGGCGGCGTAGTGACGTCTCTGACCGCAGTTGTGAGTAATCTATTGCCAAAGTTGAACTCGGCAAAGACACACGGACATGCTCGGATTTTAGAAAGCACCAAATTCATGGTTAAGGATGGCGAAAAGGGTTCGATCTCACAAACGATCGACGAACCGTATTCTGTAATTGGACAAAATGGTAACCAAGGTACGGCCTTTACTCCAACAGGTATCAAAGCGGCTATTACACCTACTATTAGCGGAGATAAATCCGGGACAGTAGAAATGAAACTAGAATTTCAAGTGAGTCAAAAAGTCGGTGTGGTCGGTGGTAGCCCGATCGTTTCAAAAAACGAATTGAATACAGTCATTTCTGTTCGAGACAGGCAAAGTGCGGCTGTTGGTGGAATTATCAAAAACTCTACTGACACCAATTACAATCGTGATCCGGCTAAAGAAGCTTTGTTCAATGCATTGGCAGCAAAAGGTAACTCTCGGAACCAAAATCAATTCGTAGTGTTTGTGACACCAAAAATTATGACGTCCGCTAGTTCTGATAGTGAAAAAACAAAAGCTAAATTCAAGTTGCCTTACTAATTTACTTTCCGAAATAATAAGTTGACCTGGGGCACATATGCTCCAGCTGCAAATTTAAATTTTCACTTAAGATTTGATAAAACATTCAAAGTTAGCTATTATAAATAAAATGAAATCCAAAGGCTCTGTTCAAAATGTAAAAGGAAAATTATTACCTCCTATTCATCAATGGAGAGCTTGTCCCTACGGCAAACATTGGGTCAAATCCCATCCGATGCGAGTGCCGCCGAGTACAAAAAATCCGACAGGGATGGTGACTACTCGAATTGAGCATTGCGCTAGAAATCCATCTGGCAAAGATCAAATTTATCCAGATGAAATAATTGAAATTTCAAATTCCTATTTTAAAAATCTAAAAAATAAACCTTGCCCTCTAGATTTGGGTTTAAAAATAAGTGGGGTCGCCTACGATGAGATAATTTCTGGATGGACAAAATATTGGAACGACATTTTGCGGCCCAGCATCCCACTTGATTCAAACGTCGTTAAAGCATTAATTCACTCGGAGTCTAATTTTAACACAAATGCGCTAGCCGATAAAAAAAATAGAAATAGTGCACGTGGTTTGATGCAAATTACAAATCAAACTCGAGTGATTTTAGGTGACGAAAAAGGTGAAATAAAAGATCACTACCTAACTGTCACCCGCGAAGAACTCAATGAGCCAACTATAAACATTTGCGCCGGTGTTCGTTGGCTGTTTCAAAAGCAAAAGCTGGCATCTGGAAAGCTCGGACGTGCAGCAAGCTGGCTTGAGACGATAGAAGAGTTTAAGGGTTGTTATGGTAAAAGTGAAAAGGTAAAATTATTGAACATGAAAAAGTACTTAAAAAGTATAAAGCAGTTAGATAAATGTATAAAGAAATAACTAAAATAGTCCCTTTGTTGTTAATCCCCTTTTTGAGTTTCTCAAAATCTGAAAAGCATAATATCCACAGATATCAGAAATCAGAGTATCCCTATGTTTTGTTAACCGACGACTACGGAATTTTAAACGGCGAGGATATGGCAATAAATACCTGTGATCGGTATCCCACTAAAATTTCTGAGGAAGACAGTTCAAATCTATACTGGCAATGTTTTGAAACTAAAAATGCTAAAATTCTTTGTGAAAAATCTGGGAACGATGCCTCAACCGGTGTTGAGATGTCATTTATGACTTTTGAGATTGAAAGTAGCCCGAAAATATTCCGATATGTTACTGGGCACAACATGGAATCATCGAATTGTTTATTTTTTAAAAAAAAATGGATTAAAGCGGTTAAAAATGAAAAGCATGTTTGTTTTTCCGGGTCTTTTAATTCGGTTGAAACGGATGAAAAATATAAATTATCTTCTAATTGGCAATTTGATAAATTTAAAACGAAACGTGGCTGTACATCGTATTTTTACGGCCATTGTAGTCTGTCGTATCTGGTGAAAAACGGATGCATCCTTTAAAAGGCTCTAAAAGGTGCGTTTAAATAAGTCTATTGATTTTGTTATCGAGATTTCGCGCAAATATTTTGAAAATCGTAATTAATAGTCGTAATTACAGTAGTTTAGGAAAGCTAATAAGGCCAGTAGTGAAAAGGGTGGAAATTTGGTATATTGGTATATTGAAAGGTATATATGGCCAGATCATTTAAAGGACAAGTTCACGTGCGCTTATCGCCGGACCTTCATGAAAAGGTAGCCAAAGAAGCCTTTGAAAAGGGAACGTCAATTAGTGGAATTATTGCCCAGTCAATTACAGCCCGAGAAGTGTTGAAAAATATTGATCCATGGAAATTAATAGATGAAATTTGGGAAGCCAATCGAAATATTAGCCACGCCAAACTTGACTCTTACCGAGCGTGTCGAATTGTTGACCGAAGTTCAAGGAAGTCCAGATCCTGACGACAATAAATTTCTTTCGACCGCAGTTAATGGAAAGGCGGACCTGGTAGTTACTGGTGACAAGGCTGACCTTTTATCCCTTAAAGAAATCAAAGGAATTCCTATTGTTTCCGTCCGAGCAGCATTGAAAAACCTAGGTCTATAGTCCAACCAATTGATATCAATACCGCGGACCAAACTAGCCATTCGGTCAGCTATCCAAATTTGTGAAAAATCCGAAAAGTAAGGTAATAAATTAGGAGATTGCGGTGGCTTTGAATCCCAATTGCACATTAATAGGCGTTATCGGTGGCAAAGGTGGCGTTGGAAAAAGCGTTTTTGCAGCCAATTTCGCATTGGCCTTGATGAATGAACTTCGCACTCAGGTGATGTTGATCGATGCGGATTCAAAAACTATTGGTGACCAAAATTTTCTCTTGGGACAAAAGCCTTTAAAAACTTTGAAAGAAATAACGGCAATGAGCTCGAGCTTGTCGTCTACTCCGTTAAATCAGCTTGTTAATATTCACCCCTCGGGTCTTGGTTATTTAGGCGCGGTTCGCGGACCTGAAGAAAAATTAGATGTAAATCCCGAAGGCCTTATGAGGCAGATAGAATTTTTCAGTCGACAATACAAATTTATAATTGTGGATTTAGGAAATGACATCGGACCCTTACAAAATGCATTTTTGCTAGAGGCCACGGCGTGCTTTTTGATCTCGACACCAGAAGTTTTGGTTGTAGCTCAAACACAAAGAATGCTCAACGACATGCTATCTGCTACGTTTCCACGGGACATGTTTCAGTTGATTATCAATAAAGTCAGCACCTCTGGAATTTCGCCTCAGGACATTAGCAATTCACTGCGATTGCCGGCAATGGGACTTATTCCGCATGACGAAGTCACCACATTTTCTTCGATTCAAAAACAAATGCCGTTTGTGGTGTCACAACCAAAGTCCCCGATTACCAATAGTTATTATGAAATTGTTCGAAGAATTACTGGAGGCCCACTACAGCGTTTAAAAGGCTTGGCAAAACCAAAACCGCCACCACCCACCGCAGAATCGGGCGCCGTGTCCTCTGGTTCTGGCTCGGGAGGCCTCTCTGCGGCGACTTTGCAAGGGCTAGATCCCCAAGTGCAAATGCGTATGCGTGTTCACTCTGAACTTTTGCGCCTGCCCGATTTGTCGCGCATGATGAAAGACTTCAGCCAAGATGAATCTAAACAAAACGAAATCAGGGACCGAGTCAAAAGGGAAATCACTCAGATTGCTGATCGCGAAGCGCCTGATTTGGGTCGTGATAAACGTCAGGTTTTAATTGAAGATGTTCTGAAAGAAGCTTTGGGATTGGGACCGCTTGAAGATCTATTGGCGGATAAAGATGTTTCCGAAATTATGATTAATGGTTATCGCAAAATTTTCGTTGAAAAAGGCGGAAAAATTACATGGGCAAAAGACCTGCAATTTACTTCGAATGATCATTTACGACGAATTATAGAACGGATTGTGACTCCTTTGGGTCGGCAAATTAACAATGCAAGCCCGATGGTCGATGCTCGCTTAAAAGACGGTAGTCGTGTGAATGCTATTATCGAGCCATGCGCGATTGATGGACCAGCGGTTACGATTAGGAAGTTTAAAAAGGGCGGAGTGTCCCCCGATCGCTACGTGGACTATGGGTCCATGACCAAAAACATGATTGATTTTTTAAGAGTCTGTGTTGAAAACGGTATGAATGTGGTTATCTCTGGTGGTACGGGATCTGGTAAAACTACACTTTTAAATAT
>JAYTTH010000307.1:0-5518 GCA_043745515.1 Pseudobdellovibrionaceae bacterium
CTTTTTTGGTCTGTGAATTGTACCTGATTTTGTTTGACCGGCCTCGTTTTTTTTCATCCCTAAAAGAATGCCGCCTAGCCTTGTGGCCTGGTCTTTTGATGGCCTGTTTTATCATTCCACAAACAATTGGTCTGAAGTACACAACAGCCACCAAAAGCGGTTTTATTACGACACTTTATGTATTGATCGTACCTGTGTTAAATCAGCTATTTTTCAAAGTCAAAGTCGACAAAAAGTTTTATGGGCTAGCATTTTTAGCTCTTTTGGGAACCACTTTTTTGCTAGATCTCTATTCAGAAAAACCTGATTTGGTGATTGGAGATTGGTGGACTTTAGGTTGCGCCGCTATGGCTGCTTTACAAATAATCGCCATTGGAAAACTGGCAACCCAATCAAATTCGGCGTTTCGATTTAATAGTTTCCAAAATTTTTGGACGCTTGCCTGTTTAACTCCGCTTTTTTTGTCGCAAGACAAAATCTCGTGGCAGTCGGCTTCCTTCTTACCTTGGTTTGGAGTCATATCTATGTCAATCGGATCAAGCATAATAGCTTTTACCATACAAATTAGGGCTCAAAAGGTACTTAGTCCCGAAACGGCAAGTCAGTTTTTTCTGCTTGAATCGCCGTTTGCTTTTTTATTTGGCTACCTTTTTTTAAATGAAAAGCTGTCCCCGATTCAAATTTTAGGCGCAGTAACTATCTTACTTACGACTTATTTGACTTTGAAGTTGGAGCAATCCGCACACTCCAAAGAAATGAAACTGCAATAATTACAGCTCCCAATAGCCCGGTAACCCACTCGGGAACGTGTAAAAAAGGATCAAGAAGCATAATCACTGCAAGTGATAAAATGGCATAAAACGCACCATGCTCTAAAAATGCAAATTTGCTTAAAATATTTTTTTCAACAAACAAAATTGTCAAACTTCGCACAAAAAATGCTCCAATGCTTAGTCCAATCATTATAATAAACAAATTTTGGGTGATGGCAAAAGCACCGATCACGCCATCAAAACTAAACGAAGCATCCAGTACCTCTAAATAGATAAATAATCCTGCACTGGCGCGGTTTATATCACTTTTTTGTTGGCCTGAAAATTCCATCCAAGTGCCTAATCCATCGACAGCCACAAAGGTGACCACACCCCAAAGTCCCGCTTTCAAAAATCTAAGAGAGTCTTGTTCTGGTAAAAAACTCATGACACCTAATAAACACACAAGACACAGGGCAATTTCCACAGACGTAAGTCGACCCAATTTGGTTAACGGTCCTTCAATTATGTGAATCCAATGATTTTCTTTTTCCGCATCCAAAAAATATTTGAACCCAACTAACAATAAAAAACTACCACCGTAGGCTGCCACATCAAGATGGGCCGACAACATGCGCTCAGCATAGCCATTGGGATCGAAAATGGCCAATTTAAGTGCGGACAATGGATCAATTTTGGCAACTACGCTGACCAAGACAACTGGAAACACGAGTCGCATTCCAAAAACTGCAATCGCAATTCCCCAAGTCAGAAATCGCTGTCGCCACAAAGGCGTCATATCTTTTAGAATAATCGCATTTACGATTGCATTATCAAATGACAAAGAAACCTCTAGTACAACCAATACCAGGGTAATGAAAACAGTCTGAGCTAGACCCTTAACACCGCCAGCCTCATAACCAATCCAGGCAGCGATTACCAAACCTAGTATTGTGAAAATAAAAGATACTTTAAAATATTTCATCATAGTTTTCTCATCCTGATACACTTTCTAATTATTTTCAAGATCCCATTATTTTTAACACCGATTTCCCGATAAACTATCAGAGACGGCATACGCAGAGGAAATCATAGATGCAATCGTTGAAGGTGACAATAATTTTAGGGCTGTTTTTCCTGTTTTCACTGATGTCGCTTGCCTTATTTTTCAACTTCGATGGTGAAGCCGATTTCTCAAGTCTTAGTGGACGATCTACCAATTCAACCAAGAAAAAGGGCGCGCTCAGCGTGCGCGAGCTAGAAAAATCAGAAGTGATTTCAAAAACAGATAAAGTGGAAAATGAACCCAGCGCTCTCTTTAATGATCCAGCGATCAAACAGGCATGGGGCCTTAAAAAATCAGATGCCGCTCGAGCTTGGAAAGTGACCCGTGGAAGCCGTGACATTATTGTTGCGGTTATAGATACCGGAGTCGACAATGTGCACGAAGACTTAAAAGAAAACCTCTGGCGTAACCCGGGCGAATCAGGATTGGACAAAAACGGCAAAGACAAAGCTACAAACGGTATTGATGATGACAAAAACGGCTATGTCGATGACATAAACGGCTGGAATTTTGTGTCCAATACTGCTGACCTCACTGATAATCACGGCCACGGAACACACATCGCAGGCATCATCGGCGCCGTAGCAGAAAATCACAAAGGTATTAGCGGAATTGCACCCGACGTTAGTCTTATGGTCATTAAATATTACGACCCTAAAGTGACCAATACTGACAATTTGAAAAACACTATTAATAGTATAAACTATGCGATTAAAATGGGCGCACAGATTATCAACTATTCGGGTGGTGGAACGGACTATTCACAAGAAGAATTTGATGCGGTAAAACGAGCTGAAAAACAGGGTATCTTGTTTATCGCTGCTGCGGGAAACGAGAGATCCAACTCAGACCAATTTCACTATTATCCAGCTGATTACAAATTATCGAATATCATTAGCGTGACAGCCTTAGACCCTAGCAAAGAAGTATTGGCATCCAGTAATTTTGGAATAGAGACAGTCGATATCGCAGCGCCGGGACAAAATATTATTTCAACTTTGCCCGGAAACAATTATGGATTTATGACAGGCACATCTCAGGCGACAGCATTTGTTAGCGGTGCCGCCGTTTTGGTAAAGGCCAATAAACCAGAATTCAAATACGGTGACATTAAAAAATATATTTTATCTACTGGTGACCCATCCACTACTCTTGCACTTAAAACCCGCACGTCTCGATCGTTAAATCTTTTTAAAGCATTAACAATTCTAGATCAAGGCATGTCGGCCAATGGCATCGTGCTTAGCAACCCATCATCTGAAACGTTTACGACAACTAAAGAGCATACCGCCTACAACACGGATACGACCAAAAATCAATTTGGCAAAAGCCTTTTAGAGGCCGTTCAAAAATCAAATCCAAAGCGCCTAGGTGACAAAAAAGAGATTAACAATAATTAAAAAACCGAACTCCTCGGGACGTTCGGTTTTTAAAAACTAATTCAAAATGATTTTGGAGTTACATTGTTTGGAATTCTATTTTCATCACGTGTGTTTCGAAATCATTTCCCAAAAAATGGCCTTTTACTGTTTGACCGTTATTGGTGGTGTAAACAGTGACTGTTTCAAGACTTCCGCTAACATATCTTTCAAACATACTTTGTGAACCCACGGTTCCAACTAAAGAGTAGTTCCTAATGCAAGCCAAACCCTTGGCCGTTTGCTGACATTCAGCAACCGCCGTAAATCGCTTGGTATATTCATAGACATAAGTTCCACCAGAAATACCGCCTTTAACAGTGACGATTAGAAACTTTGAGTCAGAAAGTCCTTCAACTGTCGCCGTGCACACTTGGGAAACCCCAGCGGCATTCAAATTTATCTGGTTTTGACCACAGGTCGTAGGCAAAATGGTGCCTGGCATTTTTACATTGGCCATGGAAAGACTGGCAACCACAGTGACAAAAACAATAGTTAATTTAGTAATCATAAGGTCTCCTTTTGTTAAAGTAAGGAAGCTAGCAGATGATTTTTGATTTTTTACCTGAATACTTTTTAGCCAGCATTTTTTAGTTGGTAATTAATCCAGTCACCCAATTTTGTTTACATAAAAAAACTGCAAATTGACTCCCGAAAAAGGCTCAATGTCAAAGTTCTATACACCTATAAATGCTATTCTAAACTCAAAGGCAGCTTAATGTTGATTTCAGTGGAACACTTGTCGCAGCTAAAAAGAAAAACATCAAAATAAGGATAGGCCCATGATTTCAAATTCGTTAAAAACAATTGTTGGGTCGCTACTGATATTTACACTCACCCAAGCCCAGCCCAGCGCTGAAACTACGGCCTCCTTAAGTCAATTTTATTCTCGTTTGCAAGGAACCTATTGGACCGGCACATTTGCCGCTTCCCTTTCCCTAAGTGGAAGTAAAAAATCGAACACCCCCAGCTCAAAACCATTGGAAAGAAAAGTAAAAGCCCATCCAATTGAAATTTCATTTTTAACCCAGCAAGGTGATGGCAATATTGGCTACACGTTCAAAAAAGATATTTCTGATCTAAAAGGAATCGAGAAAAAAGGCTTTAATTTTCTTGATCCTGTCCCATGTAGCCTGCCTGATGGCAGCCAGGAGCCTCGAATAATTACGTTAAAACAAAGTGACACTCAGTCTGTATATGCAGGTAAAATTAATCTAAACGATTGCAAACCAAGAAAGAAAAAACCAAGTAAAATAGCGGCTGAATTACCAATTGAACGCTTAAAGCTTAGTGAAGATAACAATTCACTTCATATATTTGTGAAAGGTGTCAAAGGGCCGGCAACTATAAATATTGAATATGTTTTAACTCGAGTTGAAAAGTCCCAACTTGTATTAGAGTAACGGACGTCGGCACCTCGTCTCGAGGTTTTATTTATTATGAGGGTTGCGTCTGAAGACGTAAAAACCAAGTGAACTAACTACCAGAGCAATTCCCAATCCGATTTGGTTTCGTTTTCCTGGAGTCGAAATTCCCATAATAATTAATAGAATTCCAGAAAGTGTCCCCAATAAATAAAACCAATTATTTTTAACCATATAATTAAAATAATGCAAACTCTGTTGAATGATTTTTGGGACGGAATCCTGGGAAACTGTCTCTAGTGTTTTTATTTGTTCTTCGATCTTTTTTTCGCTGAATTTTGGATCGTATTTCTGTGGATTTATTTTTTCAAGCCACGGCGAAACCATGGAATCGTCACCGGCGCGTCTAGCCAGTTCCTTATATTTAAATTCGGCATAGTCCATTTTGTTTTTTGCCGTACAATTTTTAATAAAGAGCTCGTGAGCATAGCCATTTTCAAACTCTTTGAGCACATCATTCCATAATTTTATCAAATCGATGCTAACTTTGGGATACGTTTCATTTTTTATTAAAAGAAAATTCTCGATTACCACGCCACAAGCCGTGCAAATTTCATTTTTTTCACTTTGCATAAATTCGCACTTAGGACACTTCTTTTTAAATTCGAAATGCGTAGGAACTACTTTGAAAGTAATTATCGATTCTTTGTTTGGCACGGGATACTCAAATGCAAAATGACACTTACAATCGTTACACGTAAACTCTGGATATACTGTTTTTATCTGATCTTCGCTCACCACATACATTTTTAAGCAATCAGGGCAACGAATCGTCAAAAAATCTGGCGGCCCAATTACGTTTTCTGTTGTAGTTTTATTCATATGTTCATTCAATATAGTAATCATGAACAAGATTTT
>JAYTTH010000308.1:0-5517 GCA_043745515.1 Pseudobdellovibrionaceae bacterium
AAATTTTGTTTTATTTAATTCTAATTCTCTGCAACAAAAAATGTTAACGGCCCTTAATCGGGAATTTGATATTTGTTTCAAAATTAAAAAAGACAATTTTAACTATGATCAGCGATTTCAATTTATTGTCGAAGACATCGCGAGCGTTTCAACATAATTAAGGTGCATACATGAGTTCAGCGGTTGTAATTTTATCAGGTGGCCTTGATTCTTCTGTCAATCTTGTGATGGCTTTAGAGACAATGAAAGTTAAACTCGCTTTGACTTTTGATTACGGGCAACGAGCGGCAAAAAAAGAGATAAATGCCTCGGCCCGGCTCTGTGAGTTTTATAAAGTAAAGCATCAGGTGGTTTCCATTCCCTGGGTTGGTACCTTTGGGCGGTCCGCTTTGACGGATGCGGCAATCTCAATTCCTACTAGCGATGTTTCGATTGACGATTTTAAAGTGTCGAGTCAAACAGCATCAAAGGTTTGGGTGCCCAATCGAAATGGTATTTTTTTAAATATTGCCGCTGGGTTTGCCGAAGCTTCTGATTGTGAATTTGTTATCCCAGGATTTAATCTGGAAGAAGCTATGACCTTTCCTGATAACTCTGAGGCTTTTATGGCGGCTTTGAAAAACAGTTTTTCTTTTTCGACTGCCAATCATGTAGAAGTTCGTTGTTTTACAATTCAAATGGTTAAAACTGAAATTGTGAAAATTGCACTGAATAAAAAATTGCCATTAAAAATGATATGGCCCTGTTACTTTGATGGAGACAATTGGTGCGGTGAATGTGAATCGTGTCAGCGGTCTAAGCGCGCGTTTAAGGCGAACGGTGTGGACACCGCTGCCTTTTTTAAAAACAATAATTAGTTATTTTACTTCGACATTTACGGTTGAGCTTAATTCTGGTCCATACGATCTGTGGGCACCATCAGCTAGTTGCAGGGTCAGTTTATATTTACCAGGTTTTAATGTAAGTTCCACTTCTGTTTGGGATTTTCCAAAATGGATATGAGTGTCATCGGCAGGAATGGCTTGATTCTTAGGGATCGCTTCATGATTTACTAAAATGTGATGATGACCTGTCATTTTGTCATTAATATCATCACTTGCATTTCTAAGTTTCATGCCTTCAATTCCCATTTGAACTTTGAATTTAGTTGAAATAACCTGACCGTCTTTTAAGTTTACGAAAAATACTTTTGCATGATCCGGTGTTTTATTTTCTATTTTTGGTTTGCGGTCTTCGGCCGCCGCGCAAAGAAATGGAACAAGAATCGCTAAGGTAAAAAACAATTTCATAAAGTATCCTTTTGTTAATCTGATTGTTGTAACCGTAACCCAAAAAACTGGAATGGGTCAAAAGGAAAACCATGGTCAGTTTGATTACTTTTAGCTTTCTTCGTTTTTACGTTTGTATTGCTGTCCCAGGTCACCTTTGACTTGCCAAGCGGACTACACTTGTTAAAGTGGGGTCCGGAGTGACCAGTGAATACAACAAGAAACGTTTTTTTTATCTTTTTTTTATTTTTAGTTGAAATTTTTGCTAAGCCTAATCTTGATGGTCTACTAGTTAAAATTAAAGATCTTCATCCCACACAAGGTGCGGTGGGGTTTTTAGAAGTCGAAAGTAAACAGAAGAAATTTATTAGGCTTGATGAAACAAAGAAGAAAAAATTAATTAAAAAAAGTATTGTGCCTGTGGTTTTGGGGCTTGATAAAAAAATGTACATGATTGATCAGCACCACTATGTTTCTGTGGCTCGACGGGAAAGGGTTAAAAAAGTGTATTATGAAATCGTAGGCGATTTGTCTGACTCGGCCAATTTAGACGCTTTTTGGAAAAAAATGCAAGAGCATGGCTGGGTGTATTTGAAAGTAAATGGGGTGCCTATCGACCCAAAAGATTTGCCAGAAACGATTGATAAATTAGTCGATGATCCGTATCGATCCTTGGCGGGTCAGGTGCGCGAAGAAGACGGTTTTGAAAAAACGACTATCCCGTTTGCAGAATTTTTTTGGGCGGACTATTTTAGGCCGCAGATTCAAAAATCTATAGTGGAGTCTGATTTTAAAAAAGCCGTTGGATTGGCTAAAGAGCTTGTCCATGTCCCAGCGGCAGCGGGGTTGCCGGGATTTACATCGGAAATTCCAAATAAGAAAGCGGCTGGCTTTTAAAACTGTTTTATGTTACTAACATGTCTGATAAAGTTATGAAAACAAAGCTTATTAAGAAAAATTTTGCCTACACTGGCATACAACTTAAACCACATTTTGCCTATGAGTCCTATGGACTTTTGGGAAATTCGATAGTGGCTTGGCAGGGTCCTTGCGATATTCCGTTTGAAAACATGGTGGATTGGGAAGATGTTTTGGCAAAGAGCCCGATTCGCGGCGGTAGAATGTTGCATTTTATTGTTGAGGTATTCAATCAAAGTTTGTTTTCAGCGGTTACGTTACAGCGCCTGTTGGCTGCGATTGTAAAAGATGAAATTGAAAATCGTGCTTTAAAGAACCGGACGCTCAAGACTCCGTCTCTTTTGCGACGCTCAGGTGACGATGTTTATTGGAAAGATAAAAAAATCAGCATAAGTATTGCTTCCATTAGTGCCGTATCGACGCAAATTCATTTCGCAGTGAATGTTAATAATGATAACACACCCGTTAAAACCGCCGCTTTAGATGATTTTAAAATTAATGTCGACGATTTTGCTAAATCGATATTGAAATCTTTTAGTATCGAGTTTCAATCAATTGAAAAGGCCACTCAAAAAGTTAAACCGCTAGGTTAATTTTTCTTTTCATACTTAAAAACAAACTGGGGTCCCTCCAACTTCCAAAAGTAAAACTCACACTAGTTTCAATTTGGATTCCATAGGCTTTGGTATCTTGAATTTCCAAGGGATAGCCTGTCTTTTTTAGAGGGAATTCTAACCAGACCAATGCCTAAATCTGTTATTTAGCCTATCAAGTGGGTCACTCGAATAACAGAGTTTGAAAGGGATTTAATCATCCGACATGGTTTCAAGCTTGATTTTACCGACAAAAAGACTAGTCCAGACGGAAGTTTCATTTTAAAGTGGGAACCATGATTGAAGTGGTAGCCGCCGTGATTCTGCACGACGAAAAATATTTGATAGCTCAGAAGCCAGGTGACAAAGGGGGAGTCTGGGAGTTTCCCGGCGGTAAAGTCGAGGTCGGTGAAACCTTAGGAGCTGCTTTGGTAAGGGAAATTCAAGAAGAATTGGGTGTGGAAATTGAAGTGCATGAGGTTTTGACCTCTGTTACTGCCCTAATCAAAGGTCAGTCCTATCGAATTCATTTTATGTCAGCTAATTTGATCAGCGATAAGTTTATTCTTGCTGAACATCAATCCATTAAATGGGTGAGTTCTGGGGAGCTCCAAACGACGGCGATGTCTTCAGCTGATGTAGAATTTGTGAAACATATCAAAGGCCTTTGATCAGCTCTGTGCGTCCGGACCTTTTTTATAGAATCAACAATGCTGAGTGAATCTATGGGTCTGCTATAAGTAAAAATAAGTGGACGCCTAGCTAAGCCATCAGTACCGTTTAGGTATGGACTTGTTCGTATTTCCGTTAGTTAACGTGAACCTATTTCCGCGAACTACGAAGCCTTTAAATATTTTTGAACCGCGCTATCTGCAAATGATAAAGGATGCCGTAGCGAAGGATGTTCCAATTGCCATTGGATTTATCGATGATCCAAATAAAATTGCTCCGATCGGGCCAGGTGAAAAAATTAGTTTTGTAAACGAAGTCGTCGGCTATGGAAAAGTACAAGTCGTTGAAGAACGTCAAAATGGATTCCTTTTGGTTTTTCTACATGGTTTAGGAAAAGCACGGCTCGGAGAAGTCATAAATTCATCAACTCCTTATTTTGTCTGTGAAGCGACACCTATCCAAGAAAATTTAGTTCCAAACCCCGCATTGCATGAAAAAATACATCTGATAAATCGCGTCTTAGCAAAATGGATTACGGAATACTTTAGCAATTCAGCCCAGAGTGAAATGTTTCTAAAGCAACTTGACGGACCAGAAGCAATTATTTCTGCATTTTCCGCCTATTTGGTAAAAGATTTTGAACTGCAACAAATTGTTCTAGAAATGAATGATATAAATGAAAAAATCGAATTTTTATATCGATTGATTTTGTCACAAGGCACTTTGTAATCGATCGAGCCACTGCTTCAAAGTTTTCTCAATGGCACCGCTTTTAAAATTGGAAATTATGTCAAAGAAGTTGACTCAAAGTCTCGCTAATTGTATCGATTTCACCGATGGCTTATGGTTCCACTGAAAGTAAATTGCGTCGCTGTGCCTATTATTTGTTAGGCTATACTGTTTTAGTTATCCTTTGGGGTGCTTGGGTGCGTATATCTCATTCAGGGGACGGCTGCGGGGACACTTGGCCGTTGTGCCAAGGAAAAGTGCTACCAGATGTAACTCAGGTTCTCGGAAAGACTTGGGTTGAATACGCACATAGATTTACAAGTGGGCTTTACGGGATTTTTGTTTTGGGTTTGTTTTTTTGGGTACGTAAACTTAAATTAATTCATAATTTAGAATCGACCTATCGCTGGTGTTTCTGGGTGCTTGTTTTTATGATCACCGAAGCGTTGCTCGGAGCCAAGTTAGTATTGTTTAGGCTAGTCAATGCAGATCAATCGCTATGGCGATTGCTGGTGATGAGTCTTCATCAATTAAACAGTTTTATGTTGGTCGGTTTTACCGTGCGATTTTTGGCTTCTACTTTTGAAAAGGAATATCGCACCGTAACTAACGTTTTTAATTTTGTGAATAAGGCAAATTCAATGGCTGTTTCAGATACTAAAAATGAAAAATCATTTTTTTCTACTACTAGATTTTTGATTTGTTTTTTGATTATAGCTGTGACCGGGGCGTGGGCCTCGCTGTCCACAACGCTCTTTCCGTCCACTAGTCTGCTCGAGGGTTTGGTTCAAGATATGGAATCCAGTTCCCATTTAGTTTTAAAAATCAGAATTTTGCATCCATTGCTGGGGATTTTTCTTGGTGGTTCGCTTAGTTTTGGATTGTACAAAATAAGTTCTAAACTAAATGTGTTCTTGGGCCGGATTGCGCTGATCGGTTCGGGTCTGATTGCTCTTGGAATCGTGATTGGATTATTGACTTTGATGTTGCTGTCTCCCATTCCGTTGAAGCTGATTCATTTATTGTTGGCCCATTCCTTGTGGTCGACGGCTGTTTTCTTTTATCATTTTTATAGCATGCCAAATAGCGCGCAGGTAAAGTCGTAGCGACTTATAATCTGATTTAGATACACACTTTGTAGTCCAACGAAGTAAATTCCATTGTGATCGTAAAAGTAAAAATACTCTGCTCAAAAAACCTGTGTAAAGCCAAGAAATTACCAATCGGTTTCGTTGAAATAAATAAGTAGTATAGAAGGAATCCTTATGGCAGGTTTTGCCAATTTTATGAAACAACTTAAATTCGGAATTTAAAACCAAAGGCCGCCTTAAGGTTTT
>JAYTTH010000309.1:0-5502 GCA_043745515.1 Pseudobdellovibrionaceae bacterium
GATAGAAATCTCGGCTTTTTTGTTTGAATCGCCAGAAACCCAAGGCCCTAACGTACGCGGCGCAAGGCCCGTTTTAGTTCCGTATACGACCGCTTAGCATCGAAATTGGAATTCGGCTTTTGAAAAGAAATTTCAATCCAAAGCGAAAAGGCTTTTTCAAGTTCGGGCTGTTTGTTCTGATATTTTCCCGGCAAATGCTGTAGCAGTCTTTGCTGCCAGTGCCGTGGACCTTCATTTTCATTTTTTTGCAGGTGAAAGCCAGTCGCCCAATTATTGATTTCCTGAAAGCAGAGTTCTGAAAATTTCTTTTTTACTCCACGTTTTTGAAACAGATTTATTGCCACAGAAATAAGAAACAAAACTATCAGTATGACTATAAGTCCACTGCCAAGAGTTAAATTGAACTCTCGCAGTAGATCCTTTTGTTTATCAAAATCGTATTCTAGTAAAAAGCTACTCCAGCGGTAATTTACGTTATCAAACCACATTGAAAGACGGGATAAGGTGTCCGCTCCGCTCACTCGATTTTTTATTTCTTCGGTAGTAAGCAAATCGTTTACGATGGACCCATAAATATTTGATCCGAGCTCGATTCGTTGCGGAGCCACTACAGCGACGGGATCGGCCATTACCCATTTGTTGCTTGAATTAACAAATTCCACCCAGGCATGGGCGTCCTTCTGCCTGACGGTCCAAAAGTTACCCATTGGATTGAACTCGCCGCCATGGTAGCCAACCACCACACGGGCCGCTACTTTGTTAAGCCGCAGTAGCAATGCCTGGGCAGACGCAAAATGTTCGCAGTAACCCTTTTTGTATTTGAAAAGGAAATCGTAAAGATTCAATTGAGGTTGGTCGCCCGGATTTAAAGTGTAATCGAAACGGCCCGTAGCAAAATAATTCAGGATAGAGTCATTGATTTCTTCCGGTGTTTTTGCTGTTTTACGAAGCTGCGTATTTAATTCTTTTATCTGGTTCCGCTGCTCGATGGTTAAATCGCTGAGGTCAGGTTCAATTAGATTCCTAGTTAGCATGTCCTCAGTAACCTCTATTTTAACACTTGCTATCGAGGCTTGTATAAATGCTTTTTTCTCTAAATAAGTGTCGAGTTTAAAATTGTAATTTGAATCATGATAAATTCCAAGTCCCTCAGCAGACATACGATCTGTATTTTTTAATGAAAATAAATGATTACGGTTGTGCGGCTCCAAAATTATTTTGTAATCGACTTCTACGGGCGCTTCCGAACGGACAATACCTTCATTATTTTTTGCATAAACCCAATTCATATGGTTACTTTTTTCTAACGTCAATCCACTGATATAAAGTTCGGCCATATTTAAGGATCGGCTGAACGGTTCAAGCCGCAAAACGATTTCATTGTTTAAACTCAGTCTTGCAATTGATCCTGGTGAAATGGAATCTGAAAAACCTGAATACCCTTCGCGATAATTTGAAGGCAGCTCTAAAAGAGTTTTCGTGATTCGCGGAAAAAGCACGAACATAAGTGCAGCCATGGGGGCGGCTAGCAGCAGTACTTTTGAAAGATATTTTATCGATGCCGACCAATGGGATTTAAGCCACGCCGAAGGAAATAGATTTAACGTCAATGTTAGATAAATGGGAACTGACAATAAAAGGTAGGTCAGATCGTAAGAAAAAAGGAATTTTGAACTGATTAGGAAAAAACCAAGAAGAACCAAGAAATCTTTTTCGCTATCTTGACTAAACTCCAAAGTTTTTAGTCCTGACAATATAACTATAAAACTAGCGGCAGGTTCTTTTCCAAGTAAAGTTCGAAATTCTATCAGGATTACGAACAACCCTAAAAAAGCCAAAAATCCGGTGATTGCTTTCGAGGGGATTTTGAAATTAAAGCTTTGGCAAAACAATCGCCATAGCCAAAATAAAATCGACAAAACAAAACACCAGATAGGAACATCCGAAAAAAGCATCAGGGTAGAAAAGAAAATGCACAGTGCTAGGCTGCGGTAATCTTTAAATAAAAGATTCGTCATGCAAAATCCTTAGTAGACGCTAGACTAAGTCGTTCATAAATGAGTTCAACCTTTTTTCTATCGTCAAGTATCGTCACTTCGTCATTTTTAAGCCTGACAACGAAAAGTACATTCCATTTCTGAGCTTCAAAAATCCATTTGGTAAGTTGTTTAAGCCGTTTGTCAAAATCACTGATTGATCTTAAATAGATATTAATATCGATAAAACAAATATGTGACGCTTCGGATTCAAAGGTTTTGACAAAAAACTTGTTTTTCCGTGCGTAGACTTTCCAGTCGATTCGTTTTGGATTTTCATAAGCATTGTATTCTCGGTGGCCTAGAAAATTATCAGAACTGGCAGAGGCAAGGGAGGACGTATGATCCATTTGTTTTTTTATTTCGTCTTCGGAAGTATAAGGGGGTTCGGCCGTCCCTTCGCGTGCAGGGTAGGAAAAAAATGATTCGTTCCAGCTAATTCGCTTCCAAGAATAGAAAAGGTTAAATGGAAACTTACTCGATATTACTAACTTTGAATAGGGGTGTTTGCCTCTTTGTGGCATCGAAAAACCGAGTTCAACTGTTTTGTATGAATTAGGTGGTATTTCCTCAATCAGCGTTTCGATCTTGTAACCAGGAAAATCAATTTGAATAAATCGAGCAAAATATTTTGTGTGTTGATTGTGCAAGGTCACTTTAATTTTTCCGGTTTCATCTTGAAAAAAATTTCTTATAAAAAATTCGGAAATTTCGACTGATTTGATATTATTATTTGTCAAATGCATCGCAATGAACAATATGCTGGAATAAAAAAAGGCAACTAGGTAGATGAGCTGATTGGCATAGGTATACGCCAAAGCAAGCAATACCAAAATGCCTGAACCAAAATAGATTCCAAAGCGACTCGGGATAATAAACGGCCTTTTTTGGCGCTTAGTCTTTAGATCAGGAGTAAAATTAGACGGGAACTTTGGTGCTTTGAAGAATTTCATCAGCCATTTTTTTTCCAACTTTGACTCCTTCTCCTAGCCCTAATCTATGACCCATAACGGATGGAAATACTTTTTGAACATCTTCAGGCATTGCAAAATCACGATCTTGAATATAGGCATAGGCTTTTGCCGCTTTTGACAAAGACAGACCACTGCGGGTGGACAAGGGCGGGTAAGTCTGATTTTTTCTGGTAAAATTTAAAAGCTCATAAATATACTCGGCAATTAGCGGCGAAATAAAAACTTTGCGAGCGTTGTCCTGGTGTTCAACAATTTCATTCTTTGTTGCCAACGGAACCAGTTTTTTAATCGCTAGACGAGCGTCGGCGCCCTGGAAAATCTTTAGTTCTGAATCTTTATTTGCATAATTTAAATCTATTGCCATTAAAAAACGATCAAGCTGGCTCTCTGGTAAATTGAATGTTCCCACTTGTTGTTTGGGATTTTGAGTCGCGATGAGAATAAAAGGTTTGGGTAAGGAATAGGTTTGTTTGTCTTGTGAAACTTCAAACTCTTCCATAGCTTGCAAAAGGGCGCTCTGAGTTCTGGGATTGGCTCGATTCAATTCGTCAGCTAAAACTAAATGCGAAAATAGCGGGCCTTCAAAAAAACGAAATTCTTTTTTTTCAGGATCATAAATTGAATTTCCAATTATATCCGAAGGCAATAGATCATTAGTGAATTGAATTCTAGAAAATTTAAAATCAAGAATCTTAGCTATTGCTTGCACTAAAGTGGTTTTTCCAACCCCTGGAACATCTTCGATCAAAAGATGACCTTCACTTAAAATGCAGGTCAATGCTAGCAAGGTTTCTTCTTTTTTATCTAAAATAACATCGGATGCGGAATTTACAATTTTTTGGAAAATGGATTTCATCCATTTAATTAGACATTAAAACTAGAACCACATCCACAGTTTTTTGTCGCATTTGGATTATTAAAAACAAATCCTTTACCATTCAGTCCACCTGAATAGTCCAAAGTCATGCCGATCAAATACAGATAACTGCCGCTGTCGACTACGACTTTGGTATTGAACTGTTCAAAAACTTTATCGTCGCTTTTTACTTCGTTATCGAAATCCATTTTATAGGACATGCCAGAGCAGCCACCTTTTTTAACAAGGACTCGAAGGAAATGAGTGTCCGTTCGACTTTCTTCCGATTTTAAAGATTGAATTCGTTTTGCAGCAGACTCAGAAATTTGAATCATAATTGGGCTCCCGACACCTCTAAACTATCAAAAGGGGACCTAAATTTCAATAGCAAAGTCTAGCCTTGCAAAGACTTGAACCTCTCGATGGTAAGTTCAATATCGTGGCTATTCGTATAGCGGCCAACACTGAGTCTAAGGGTTCTAGAGCTTTGTTCTGGAGTTAACCCAATTCCTTTAAGTACATGGCTCGACGATATCTTTCCTGTGCTGCAGGCGGAACCCGTTGAAACACCGACTCCGGGAATTCGCAGAGAGAGATCGCCACCGAGTCGTTCGGGAAAGGTAAGTGAAAGATTTATTGGACTTCGGTTGGATATTTGCTGAGGGCCGTTTAGCATGACGTCTGGAAAGACACTTTTAAGTCCCTTTAAAAGCTGTGCCAGTAAAGTCTGATAGTGTTTAATTTCAGGATCCAAAGACGATAAAATCAAATCACAGGCTTTGCCAATTCCAACAATTCCTGGAACGTTCAAGGTTCCTGATCTCTGGCCATTTTCTTGGCCACCACCCATAAAAAGGGGATCAATATCAACAAAAGGATCCTTGCGACGCTTATACAATACGCCAACGCCTTTGGGTCCATATATTTTGTGTCCAGAAAATGACAACATATCAATTGGCAGATCTTTTAAATTCATTTGCAATTTACCCACGGCTTGCGTTCCATCTGTATGAAAATAAATATGTTTTGAACGTGCTAGATTGCCAATCGCCACGACATCATTTACGGAACCAATTTCATTGTTAACCCACATAATCGAAATCAGCCGAGTATTTGATTTAATTTTGGACTTCAAATCATCAATATTGACTAGTCCGTCGCTATCAACATTCAAAAAATCGACTTCGACGTTTAGGTCCGCTAAATATTTAAGGCCATTTATAATAGAATTATGTTCAACCACACTAGAAATGATATGGGTTTTTTCTGTGGGATTTTTCCGCATTAAGTGATGCACTAATCCAAAAATAGCCCAATTGTTACTTTCGGTGGCACCTGAAGTAAATGTCACCTCTTTATTGTCGCAGCCAATTAGAGACGCGACCTGAGTTCGTGCCGTGTTCACTGCTTTTTCTGCGGCCCAACCCCAAGGGTGGCCTTGTGAAGACGGGTTACCAAAATCGTCCTTTAAAAAAGGCAACATGGCTTCGAGCACTTTAGGATCAACTGGCGTTGAAGAATTATAATCTAAATAAATTGAAGGACTAGTCATACTTGTTCATTATAAAGTCTTCCCGTAAAATTTAAAGAGAAAAGGAAGAAATGCCTAAACTTAGAATCGCGTCACATTTTACCA
>JAYTTH010000310.1:0-1509 GCA_043745515.1 Pseudobdellovibrionaceae bacterium
TGTAGTTTTAAAAGAGCACTTTCAAATTTACTATGTAACGCGATTGAGGCAACACCAGAAGGCGGAAAGGTCTGGATAGGTGCTAATGAATTGTCAAGCGCAGAAAAAACCTCTGTAAGGTTTACGGTCAGAAACAGTGGTTCTTTCATTTCAAAGGAAGATCAATCAAAAGTATTTCATTTATTTTACAGTGCTGGAAAAGAAAAAGGTTCTGGCCTAGGACTACCTATCGTGCAACAAATTTTAAGAACACATCATGCAAATATTTGGATTGAATCTTCAGAAGCAAAAGGCACTGAATTTATATTCGACATTTCAAAAAGGCAGGAGAAATTTCAGTTGCATAACGAACTGTCGTTTGAAAAAATCGCAAAATTTAAGGACGCAGAAGGTCCGTTTAAAGTGCTAGTCATTGATGACGAAGAATTTAGCTTGTTACTTGTTACTCAGGCTTTAAAGGAGTTTGACTCAAAGTTTGAGGTAGTTTCGTGCCAAAAATCACTTGAAGCAATCAACCTTGCCTGCCAGTCGCAGTTTCATTTAATTATAAGTGACATACGGATGGGTAAAGGTCAATTAGATGGTTTTGAAATAACTGAAACTCTTCGGCAAAAAGGCGTTGATAGCTTTATTTACATTCACACAAGCGGTTTGGAAAAAGACAACAAAGAACTTGCGATTAAAGCCGGTGCAAATTTATTTGGCAATAAGCCGTTTCTGGATACGCAGATTAAATTGATCACTCAAACGATGAGAAGCTAGCCCTTGACGGGCCAATTCTCAAAAATTAATTTAACCAAAGACACCACTGTCGAAAATACGATAATGGATAATTTGATGAATCCACATTTAGTAGCGTTGACAGTCACATTGATTGCGAAACAAAATTTTCTGACCTCATTATTTTTTTTCATACGATCGAGATCTCCCTTCAGCCAAGCGTGGGGGAGGCGCAGAGAGTAGAAAAATTCAATATTTTTTGCTAACGCAATGAAATGAAAAATGGTTTTATGAATATGTGCTCAAGTAGAAGGCGGTAATGGAATACTATTAGCAATTAAGGAATAAAAATAAATGGAGATAATTAGAGAGATTTTTAGTAATCCGGTTGCTACGGGGTTTTTAGGAACTATTTTAGGATCTATAATCTCAGCCATTATCAATCGAAAAACTGCATTTCAGCTAAAGCATCAAGATGAAGATTATAAACGGCTGAAATTCGCAATTGATGCCGGGCTGCAGGACCATAAATACTATTCAGATCTCGCAATGCGGCAAGCTGATAAGACAACAGCAACGATATCGCTTTATCCGAGTATATTTAGCATTCTCTACTCACTGAAAATTCATGATCTTTTGCGAAAAAAATTTCCCGACGCCGATTTTGTGGCCCAGCTTTCTGAAATTCAGAAAGAGATGAGAATTATGCAAAAGGCATTTGAACTCGCCAATGCGCAGCGGGGATAACTTTCGAGGTCGCGGTAGGTCTATACCTAATCCCGTAGATTG
>JAYTTH010000311.1:0-1507 GCA_043745515.1 Pseudobdellovibrionaceae bacterium
CTGGAATCATTTCGAACACCAGAGCCGTCATTTAATGTTAACGAAAATAACCCGTCAGACGTAGATAAATCTTTGGTTTGAATTTCTGAAAACAACAAGCAGTTTTCATTTCCGCTAGAACG
This sequence comes from Pseudobdellovibrionaceae bacterium, assembly GCA_043745515.1. GTDB lineage: Bacteria > Bdellovibrionota > Bdellovibrionia > Bdellovibrionales > Bdellovibrionaceae > UBA2316. The sequence goes on from JAYTTH010000311.1 coordinate 123, forward strand.
AATTTGAACCTGAAATTGAACCGCTGCTGATCCCACTGCGGTGCCGTCAGATTTAAGCAATCGCCCATGATAGGACAATCCCGAGCCAATAACCTGACCAAAAGAAACTTGGATGAATAGTACTAAAACAATAGCAAAAAAGGCTTGCCGATTCATGTTAGTTTCTCATCGGCATTTTGACGTAAAAATGAAGATCATGTTCAATCGACATATCAATTTGAGCCACTTGCCTTATTTCTCGATTTGATTCGAAAATCGGCCGTTCATTGGACTTCATTTCCCAATTCATTTTCAATTCATCCTGTCCGATAGATCCTTTGTGGATGACGACCGGTTTGGAATTTATTTATATGGAAGCGAAGCCAAAGGCACGGCAACGGATATTAGTGATCTAGACTTGGTGGTATTTGGGTTTGAGCAGTGGTCTGGCCAGGACAAAAAACAGGTGCTTAAGAAATTATTTGCTAAATTTCCCAAGTGGAGCAAAAAAACTCTGGACGCCTGTTTTGTTTTACTTCCCGATATTAAACCTCGGAAGGCCGTCGAAATGGCGGCTTTGTGCTGGTTGCAACACAACAAGCAAACTCTGGCACTTGGTTCAGATATCATCAGCGAAGCTTACCAAACCAACTGGGATGACTATTTGATCACGCAAGAGCAAATCGTGCAGAACTGGTATAAAAAATCGAATGATGTTGATGCATCTTTGCTGTACCAACAGTGCCTCAAGCTAGGAAATACTAAACCTTTATTTAATATTTGTTTTTCAATGGCTTTGTATGAATGTCTTTTGTCTCAGTCGACAGTTTGGATCTTTAACATTGAAGAAATCAAATCGCCCCTTTTAAACGAAGCGTGTGCTTTGCTTCGCGAAAAGTGGAACTATAAAACGCCTCGAAACGAAACTGACCTTTTTAGGCTCAAAACCCTTTGTCAAAAAATACAGGCTTACTCGCTGACCTTAAAAAAAAATCCAGGCCATTTCAAACAAACTCAAGGTTTCTAGAACACTACTGTTCCCCTGAGTTCCATACCCACCGCGATGAAAGTGCCGATTATTTTGAGTTGAGAATTTTCTCAATTTTTTCGAGGCGAGCTTTGAGTTCAGCGTTTTCAGCTTCGAGCTTCTGAACCTTGGCATCGACTTCGGCTTTCACCGAGGCGATTTCACGGTCTTGGGCGTGGATCTTTTCGTCATGCCCCATAACCTTCACATATAGCTCTTTAACGGCCGCTACGACGACGGAGACGATCTTGCCATACTCAAGCGAACGGTAACTGTCTTCGCCCTTGTTGACAACTTCAGGTAGCACTTTTTCAACCTCTTGAGCAATGAAGCCCACTTGATGTCGATCTTCAAAGCCTGCTGTTTTAGAATTGCTGCG
>JAYTTH010000312.1:0-1507 GCA_043745515.1 Pseudobdellovibrionaceae bacterium
CACGGTGATTGGACGCTATTCCTGTGTATCGACATGAGAAGGGATAAGCATGCGCCAATTGTTGTTCAGTTTTTTATATTTTAGTTTCTTTAGCCAATTTATTTTAGCTCACGCGCAGACAATTGAGTCAAGTTCGCTAAGTTCTTCTGCCAGCGTCGAGATTTACAATCCTTCATTTAGTTTCAGCGTCAGGCGCGAATCTGATAGTAAATTGCCGACAAAGGTTTCTTTAAGCTTAGAAGAAATGCAAAGAGACCTGACGGAGTCGACTTTTGTTGTTGAAAAGCATCCAGTATATGATGGCCGATCTGTAACCTATTTAGGATTTGATTTTAAAGACGTCATTGGGTTACTGGCGAAAAAACTAAGTATTGAAAATACGAGTCGTTTTGTTTTTTCACTTTGGGCATCCGATAATTTCAGCGCCTTCATTAACACTGAAGATCTAAAATCGGGTCATGCGTTTTTAGCCTGGCGTGAAGTAGGGTCTCAAAACGAAAATAAAACTCCAAATGGTTTGTGGACTTTGATTCCGCAACATGGAGACCCTGGGCCTTTTTATTTGGTTTGGGATAATCCAGAAACGACGTATTGGAAAAAATGGCCATTTAAAATTGTCGACATTACTTTAATATCTGAAAGCATCATTAACAAGTTTGAGTCCATCAGATCCGACGATGATTTTGCTCGGACTAAAGGATTTCGGCTGGTAGTAAATAATTGCACCTCTTGCCATAAAATTTCTAGGGTGGGCTTTGGCGAAATGGGTCCCGATTTAGCAGTTGTGGCCAAATTCCGAAGTGAAGCTGAGTTTGTAAAACAGATTCGAACGCCTAGTCCGCAGGGTCGCATGATTGCCTTTAAACCAAGCGAGTTGAGTGATGATGACATCAAAGCGGTTTATCTTTATTTGACTAAAATAAGTGGCAAATAAAATAGAGAAATCACTAAGTGAGACAAAAAGAATATTTTTAATGAACCTATTTTATAAGTTTAAAACAATTTTTGGCATCGCAGTTTTTTTTCTTTTTTCTGGGAACGCATCCAGGGCAGTATCGATAAGTTATGTCGGAGACTCTCAAAGTGCTTTTCCACATGGACTATTTGACAAGCTTCAGCCAATGATACTAAAGGTCGGCAATATAATGCTCTACAAGAAAATCTGAAGGTTGGAACAACTTCAAAACGTGCCGAAGAAACGCAGAACCGTTAGTCAGAAACGGCCCAAAAAAAATAGTGAAAGAATTCTCGGTTTGTCTAAATGATTTACAGTTCTTGAGGGGCAAGGCCAGACGGGATTATGTATTTAATTTGTTTTCGCTTTGCCTTTCTTTTTGCTTGAAAATAGCTTAGGTTAGGAGGTTCTATGTTCCATAAAGTCAAAGTGCAGTAAAAAGGGGAATCTTATGAAATATTCGTTATGTGTATTGGCAGCTTCCTTTCTAATATCTGGAAAAACTTCGGCTGCGGTTTGTAAATCTGAAAATGGAAAACAGGCTATTGCAAT
>JAYTTH010000313.1:0-5489 GCA_043745515.1 Pseudobdellovibrionaceae bacterium
TGATCAAGTCTATAGACAAAGTCCGGAAAAGTTTGATAGGTTGACTAGTCTGTTAATAACTCAAATTGATGATCCAAGTGTTTTGTTTTTCAATACTCCTCAGCAAAAGTTTCTGGGAGCTGCAAAAGCAAAAACGAATGAAGGCGTCGATAAGACTACGACGGAACCGAATTGGGAAACTGTGGACGCCGGGGTTGAAAACGAACCGCAAGATGTTGTCCGAGATGAACAAAACGAGCAAAGAGATTTAGAACAGGAAAATAAATTTTTTAAAGATGCAGTTAAAAGAATCAAAGAAGATTTTTTTAAAGAAAAACTGAAAACGATATCGCATGAATTAAAAGTCAGCGCCACTCCAGAAAAACTGGAAGAGATGCAGGAAATTCAGAAATCGTTACGAGAACTAAAAGAAAGCAAAATCTAACGAGAGTTAAGATCGCGCAAGGGGATTGAAGTGAAGCAAAATACGCCCAAGTCTAAAGAGCCTACGAAAGTATTAACAATGGCTGAGCAAGACGTTTTGATAATAGAAGAAATCCAAAAATTTCTAAAAATTGCAAAAGAAAAAAAAGCACTAACAATCGAAGAAATTAACGAGCTATTGCCTCCAGAAATTTTATCGCCAGTAGTATTAGATTCCTTTATGCAAGCCTTGGAATCTCAAGGCGTAATCATAACGGATCATTCGGAAATGGCGGCCAAGGCTGAAGAAGGCGATTCTCCGTTCTTGTCTGATATCGACAAAGAAGACGATGAAGACGAAGACGCGGAAGAAAAAGCGGAAACTGAAGACGTTAAGGGAAATGACCCCGTTCGATTGTACCTACGTAAAATGGGCAGCGTTTCGTTATTGACTCGCGAAGGTGAAGTTGAAATTGCCCGTAGAATTGAAAAGGGCGAGCGAGAAATCGTGCGCGCTATTTTGATGTCGCCTCTTGGAACCTGGGAAATTATTAACCTTGGTAAGCGCCTGGACGAAGGCCGTATCAAAGTAAAATCGATCTTCCGTGGTCTTGAAGATGAAGACACTCAGTATGATGAAAAAGAATACATCGATAAAATTCATGAATTGATTGGAACGGTCACTGTGTACCAAAACGCTACTCGCGGTTTTTTCGATGTACTTCGTAAAGAAGACACGCCGAATGACAAGCGAAGTGCAACCATGGCTGAATTGCGCGTTTTGAATGAAAAACTAATGCAAAACTTCGAATCGATTAACTTCAACAGAAAGACGATTAATCGAATCGTAATTAAATTTAAAAATCTAGTTAATCGCGTTTCTACACTTAAAAAACGAATCAAGGATGGCGTTGAAAGAACGTTCTCTAAGGACGTACTTGGATTAGTTGAAAAACTTAAAGTGATTGAAGGAAATGAAAAAGAATTAACTAAGATGACCAAAGACACTGGTCTTAGCTATCACCGTTTTAGATCTTATGTGGTTCAGGCTCAAGAAGCAGACACGCGCCTAAAGCGATTAGATACAGAAACAGAGATGAATTTCCGTTGGATTCAGGAAACCTACACAGCTATTTGGAAAGGCGAGCGCGAAGCCGACGCTGCTAAATCTGAATTGGTTGAAGCGAATTTACGCCTCGTGGTTTCAATTGCAAAAAAATACACTAACCGTGGTTTGCAATTCTTGGATTTGATCCAGGAAGGTAACATTGGGTTAATGAAGGCCGTTGATAAGTTCGAATATCGCCGTGGTTACAAATTTTCGACCTATGCAACTTGGTGGATCCGGCAGGCGATCACGCGCGCAATCGCCGATCAGGCCCGTACAATTCGAATTCCAGTACATATGATTGAAACAATTAATAAGCTAGTTAGGACCTCACGCTATTTGATCCAAGAATTGGGTCGCGAACCACTTCCAGAAGAAATCGCAGAAAAAATGGATATGCCTGTGGATAAGGTTCGAAAGGTTCTTAAGATTGCTAAAGAGCCAATCAGCTTAGAAACGCCAGTGGGCGAAGAAGAAGATTCGCACTTGGGCGATTTTATCGAAGATAAAAAGGTGATCAATCCAGCAGAAGCGATCGTGAATCTAAACTTAGCGGAACAAACGCGACGAGTTCTTTCAACGCTTACAGCGCGAGAAGAAAAAGTTTTACGTATGCGTTTTGGTATCGGCGAAGAGAGCGATCACACGCTGGAAGAAGTGGGACAAGATTTTAACGTAACTCGAGAGAGGATTCGTCAAATTGAAGCGAAAGCTTTAAGAAAATTGCGTCACCCAAGCCGTTCAAACAAGCTTAAAGCTTTCGTTGACGGATAGTTAATAAAGTTTTTTAATTTAGTAAATTTTCAGGCGGGGGTATAGCTTAGTTGGTTAAAGCAATCGGCTCATAACCGATGGATCCGCGGTTCAAGTCCGTGTACCCCTACCAATTTAAAATCGCCCGCTACCTGCGGGTTTTTTTATGCCCGAAATTCAATAACTTAACTATTTTCAAAAAAGTAAGAGTCCGGCAAATTTCGATTTGTGGGGAAATGTGGGGGAGGTAACGTCCGACTCTCCACGATTTCACTTAGTGGCCCAATCCTTTCTGGCGAATTCTTTTAAAGCGGATGAATCTCTATGGGCATATACCAGCGCGCTTTTCATATCTCGATTACCGGTAATGGCTTGAACCATTGATAGGTCGCCGTTCGTCTTATTATAGATGTTACTGGCACCGCCATGCCTCATGATGTGGGTGCCAGTATAGGGCAGACCTGCGTTCTTAAACGCGTTATCGTAGGCAAACTGGATTTGTCTATAAGTTAGAATTTCACCGTTCGGCTGCGTAAAAATGAGGCCAGAAGCGTTCGGGAATTGGGATTTATAGTTCAATAGACTTGTACCTGATTCTTTGAGTATCGGAGCCACCTTCATTCCATCATTGGCGGTAGAATTCTTAAATGAATGAGCCAAACTGGATGCAACACCTTTCTTCCGGCTAAAGTGTATCGACTTGCTAACATGTATCGTTGAACTTTCCAGCTCATCTATGTTCATTTGAATATCTTCCCAATGAAGGCCCGCTGCTTCAGAAATCCTTAATGCCTGATAGAATTGCACGGTTGCTAAAGTCGCAAACAAATCGCTATTAGGCCCATTCATCAATGCTTCCCGAAATTTAAGGAACTCCGATTCTTTAAGTGATTTATTTTTAATTCCAAAAACACTTTTAATCCTTAGATTTTTCCGATGTCTTGGCCTTACCGGGGACAAAAACCGGTCATCATACTCCTTATAGAAATTCAGAATTCCAGATAGCAAATCAAATTCATGCCTAAAACTGCTTCTTCGATTGGTAACGGACAGTGATTTCAGCCATTCAATCCATTCGTCGATAACATTTGGAGCTATGCAGGATATTTGAATTTTCAGTAATGGCGAAAAGAATTTTCCAAGCATCGTTTCGTAAGAGTCTTGGGTACTCTGTCGTAACTGTGGAAATCTTTTTCTGCGATATTCTTGAACCACGGCAGCGAAAGACGGACTTTCACTGGTGAAACTCAAATCTTTTTCGGCCACCGAAGCGGTTCTCCATTTTCTCGCCTCATCCAGCGATAAAAAAGCACGTTTTTCTTCGACTGTTTTAAGTGCGGTACTCCTTTTCCTAGTTGCTAAAAAGGTTTTACCTCTTTCGGGGGGTTGATACTCTAAAGTATTCTCATTCCAAACCCAGATTTTAGAAATCCCTGGGTTTTTGGCAACAGCGCGTTCGATTCGTATTTTGTTTATGTATTTCTTTGGATTAAATTTTGTCATAAAAGACTCCTTTTTTGAAGGCTATTTCTGACGGCATTAAGATTATACCTAACAAATCTACCGAGTTTTATTTCAGGCTGAATTACTTTTAGCTTTCGCAACTTTTTTATGTACGAAAGTGAGCACTTCAGCATGTCAGCCAATTGCTTGGCCGACAATAAATCTTCTATTTGGTTGTCAATGAACGACCCTCGAATACCGAGATTTGGCGGATTATGCAAGGTATTCATAGCAGACCCGTCAGTCTTTCAAACGGGGTTAGAGTTACATTATATTTTGAAATATCTTGTCCATTGGTGCGGTCTCGTTTTCTTACAAGATGACCTTTACTATTTCGGAGTTCATTAAGATAATTTCGCACCTCTGCCTGGCTATAGGAGTATTTCGGGTTTGGCCCGAGTTCAGTAATAATGTCATGATAAGATTTAAGATTATTTACTTCCGATTCATTTGCAAAAATCCGGGCGCAAATTTCTTTATGAAATCCCACAGGCATATAGTCTTCATTGACGTAGTTTATTAACTCATTTTCTCGCTCGTCGAACCAATACTGCTCACCACTAATGTATAATGTGTAACACTGGGCAAATAATTGCTGCATGTTTACGTTATGGTTTGCATCTAGGCGCGCCACTGGAATAACCAGAAAACGGCGGTTTCCTGTGGTGTCACGTAAAAAATCATTCGAGTTTACGCTCGCAACAAATGAAAGCCGGGATTTACCATCGGTATTGTGACGGTCGTAGCTCTTCCGCTCACTTATAAAGTCCATGGTTAGAAATGCCTTCAAGGCATTAACGTCTCTTTTTGTTGTCGCATCTAATTCAGTTATATGATGAATCACTTGGCTTAAGTGGCGTAACTTATCGTCTTTGTTATCGGGATTAATCGGGCCTTCTGCATAACATCCAGGAACTACATCCAGTCGAGAAAGCCAGGTCGATTTGCGCGCGCCTTGCGGGCCCTTTAAAGTTAATACCAGATTCTGCGTACCCGGTACAAATACTCGGGCAATTAGTGCTACTAAAAATCGTCGAAGAAATAAGCTATATAGTGGAATAAGCTCAGGCGAATCCACGTCCAACTCAAATGTATTGAAAAGCTCTTCAATTCTGTCGCGGCCGTCCCATGGCACGGACAGAACAAAGTCTTTAAAGGGGTGCTTGCGATTCTGCCGAGCCAATACCCGCAACGTATCTGATACAAAACCGTCTTTGAATGGAAAATCAAGAGCTCGAAGCTGGGTTCTAATAGAGGCTTCATCGTCGTCATTCAGTGGCTGATTATCTAAGTAAGGTCTACTTTTCATTTCATTAAACCAGATGTTATAATTAAACTGGTTCTCAATTATTTCAATTAGTTGAGCAGGACTCGCTTTTCGACTTGCAGTAAAAGAAAATTCATTCAATCCGAGTTCTTGACCAAACTTAGTCAGCCTAGCATCGTATTTCGGCGGGACATTATATGCCGAAGTAATAGTTCGTAAATCCGAATAATCAAGTTTGCCGCTAAAGAATTTATTTTTCATTAGGCTCAGTGCTTTGCCTGTTTCGTCAATATTGTAACCTTGTTGCTGAAAGTCTTTAGCTGTTAAAAACAACTGGCTGTTCCACTCCCCGGGTTTTGCGCCATTCGCTAAGAACTGTTTTGTATTATAGGAAAGGTTGCCAAGTTGTTTATTTATTAAGTCTGCAACTGGGCCCACCTGCGAGGCCAAGACATC
>JAYTTH010000314.1:0-5488 GCA_043745515.1 Pseudobdellovibrionaceae bacterium
ATTCAGGGGAACCCAATTCAAATCAGGCAGTCGCTTTCCCGTTTTGTAGAATTCTTTTATTATGTTTAAAGCCGTAAAAGGATCGATAATCATCTCTGATGGAAATTTCCCTATTGTGTGACCGGTGCGCAAATGAACTCGTTCGCCCCCGCGATTGATAGGATTCGTAAGCTCAAAGAATCGATTACTATCCGAATACATCACTATGTAATTTTGCTTTCCCCCAGAAACAGTCAGTATATTAGTGTTTGTATGAATAAAAACCAAACTTACATATTTTTCAGCATCTAATTTAAGAAGCAAGCCATCTAGGGCCGATTCGTTAACAATCGTGCCCTCTTCAGAATCAAGTGATTTGTTATTAATATATTCTAATGAATATTTCATTCAAGCCCTTAAATGCTATTGTTCTTCGTCTACTTGTGCTTTTTTAATAATTTTTATCTCATGCTTAGTAGACTTTTTGTTGGTTTCAACAATCTTAGCGACTTCAGGATCTACTTTTTTATCTAACTCGGCTAAAAGATCTCCGATTCGATTTAAATTTGCGGACCAATCAGTAAAAATTACTTGATTTGTCGCGCTGTTGACGCTCATTTCGCCATCTTTTGAAGGCAGAATTCTTAGGTCACGATTGACTTGTTCGGCAGAAATATTTTTAAACGTGTAGACCCAGGAATACATTCGCTCTGGTTTTAAAGTTGGTCGCTGCGTACTGACTTCAATGAGATCGCGCTGAATATTCCGTGCTGATTTAATAATCATAGTATCACCTTGCTTGCTGATAGCATAACCGTTGATAGCCAAGGCTGAGGACATTTGATTGAAGGCTTCGTCCAACGTTACCGGATCTTGTAAAAAAATTGAAATTTTACCACGTACGCCTGGATCTATAACAAATTTTTGCCCCGACGCTTTTGAATACTGTTCGATAATTTTTATTAAATCTTCGTTGTTAAAATACATTTTCATTTTTGAAGTGGTTTCACCAAATGACAATAGGGACAACGTTAGAATAACTACGATGGCTTTCATTGAGATCTCCTTTTAAAGATTGTTTTTTTTATAAGATATTGTAGCGGCATGATAAGGGTCATTTCGGCAACGCAGGCCAGTTCGTCGCCTTTGCTCCACTGTGAATTTTTATTAGCAAAAAATTGAATTTTTTTGTTTTCAAAAAGAACTTTTGATATTTCAGCCACTGACTCTTTCAAACAGCAAGCCTGGGAATCAAATTCAATAGTCCCCAAATTGGCTTTGTAATGTTTAGGAAATCGTTTTCCATAGAAACTGTCCATAAGAGCTTTAAATTTATTCGGAGTGGCAACGTCATGTCGAGGAAAATGGGTCTTGAAATTATTAGCCATTAATAGGTAAGTTTTGTAACCTTTAGAGATCAAAAACCAATATACGGGTCGCAATGGATTTTTTGCTTTTTCTGACCACAGGTATTTCAAAAATGCGACCCCCAATGCTTTGTTACCCCAATATTCTTTTTCAAGCACAGTATCGCCGCTGTAAATTCCTAGTGAATTAAATCCATAGGGTTTTAAATCCACTCGCAACAAAGTAGAAAAACCCTGAATCGTATTTTCTTTAGTGTCTCTAAGTAAAATAACATGGTCTTTTTCGGATAGATCTAGCGTGAATTGATTTCGATTGTGGTTAACATAATACTTGGAAAAAATCGTGTACATTCGTTCAATTTCTAGTGAACTCAATTTTCCAATTGATTTCACCTCTGCAAAAACAGTTGCCGAGCGCTTCCTTTTATTGGGATTGATAGCGTTTAGTTTGACTTGCTCATTGTGTTCAATCTGCATGGGTCGAAAAATCCTTTGCACTAGTTTAATCAAGAGCGGTCTTTGAAACCAATAAGGACTTTAGATTAAACGCTGTATCATCTGATAGTATTAGCATAACTAGACTCAGCGTTCGTCAGATGACTAATCTGCGAGAGGTCTAAAGGATTTTACGACCATGTCGTGAAACCACTTCTGCCTAGAGTTTTTATGGTTTCGTGCATGTCAAATCATTTTGATTTCAATTGGGTCCAATCGAATTGGGTTTCTACAAATTCGAGTGATGCCATCGATTTGTAAAGAAGTGATTTTTAGTTACGGGTCGAAAAGCTGAGGCATCAAAAGCCTTTGCGGAAAAAGTAATTCAAACCATGGAATCCAGAAATCCTTTAATATTAAAATAACTAATAGTAATATTAAATCAATTAATTGTATTAATATAAACTAATTCGATAGTTCTGTGCCTGCTTACCGGTTTATCGGTATGGGAGGCGCCATGGGTAAAAGTTTTTTAGTTTTTTTCGCTTTATTATCATCTGTTAGAGGTTTTTCGCAGCCAAACTGTCAGGTACTAACTTCGCAAGGCCGTCCCTCTACAGCACAAAATGACGAGTTTTATCAAATGATAAAAAAATCAGTTCAATGTCCGCAAAATATTGGTGCGGTTGAAGTTATTTTGGGACAAGCGTTTCAAAACAGAAAATTCATGGTTGGAAACCGAGGGCGTAACAATTCAAAACTGGGAAGTTTTAGCATTTTTGAAGCGTTTTCTCTGCCCACGAGACTTCCAGCAGCAGACGCCGGGATATTTCTTGGACATTTTACCCGTTTAAAATCAAGCAATGCGCAAGTGATCATTGATTTGGATCAGGCGCCAGACAAGGATAAGCTGGTTATTGAATTGATCGCCTGGGACGCGGTAAAAGGCTATTATAATTTCTATGAACTAATTGGCCAGGGCACTTTTAATCAATGGTTTTACAGAGGGGATTCGAAGGATATTCTGAATGACAATCAGTTTATCTATTTAAATTCATCGCCTCTACGACCACCCATCGGTCAAACCCTGCGATGTTCGGGCTGCCATATTTCGGGCGGTCCCATTATGAAAGAGTTGGAATTTCCCCATAACGACTGGTGGATCAAATCAAGGCCTTTGGTATTTCAGAATCCACTTTCTGAGGCATTGACGCAAAGAGTGCGATCACTTGATTCTGCTGAAAATTTATCCAGTCTGGTAAAAGCGGGAATTCAAAAATTAGATAACAGCCCTGGCTACCAAGCGGCAAAGGCATCGTTGGGAATCCATGCGCTGCTGAGACCATTGTTTTGCGATCTAGAAATAAACCTAGAGTCTGATAGTGTCCCAGCAGAAAATAGTTCAGTTGTGCAGATCCCATCTAGTTCGTTGGCGGGGCCATTTGCTGGACCGTTCAAGTTTCAAGCGTCCAAAGGGGCCTACTTGGGACTTCTTCAAAAATATAAAATGCAATTTCCCGAAACTAGTTTACTTGATTCAGATCATGCCTGGTTGACTCCCGTAAAAGGCTATTCAGATTTGGTGGCTATTGGTCGATTAAAAATGAGTGGACTCGTCGATGACAAAACCATTTTGGATATATATTTTTCGTCTACAGTGGGTTCACTTATGAACAAGGAAAAGTGCAATTTATTGAAACTGGTCCCGAATTCAATGGAATGGAAATCCGGCTTTCTGCAAAATCTGAAAGGACAAGGGCTAGCCTCCAGTTCGACCGTTGCGAAGAGTGTATTTGAAAAAATGAGCACTGCGGCCTGGACTCCAGCGGCTTATCAAAAAGCAATGCGTGATTGGTATCTGGCTACAAGTCAGAAGCTCGAACAGGGCGAAATTGAAAACTATTTTGTGCAGCTCTTAAAAAATCGAAACGCTGTTTTTGAAAGCGAAATTTCCAAAAATCCAAGGGGCCAGATATTTGAACCTGGTTTTAGGGTTATTTTTCCACAACCCCACGGCGTACCGAATCGAATGTGAAAAATTTATAATTTGAAACTACTTTATTAGCATGTTTGGATCGTAGTGTTACCTTTGTCCCCATCCATCGGGGGTCCTATGATTCGTATATATGCTTTTTTGTCCGTTCTATTGCTGTTGCCATTTATTTCCTTTGGACTGGATTCAAGCGCTTCAAAACCAAAGAAAATAAACTGCGACCTTACGAGCACAAAAGATCATTTAATCCGCTCGCCTATGCTTGAAAGTCGATCGGGCGACAATATTGTGTTCGTGGCAGAAAATAGCGAAATAAAATTTATAGTGTCTTCTAAAGAAGACCTTAGCAGCGCGATGGTTTTGGCAATTGATAAAAAAACTAGCCGCACACTGAGTTCAGTTTATGGTGGCAAAGCTATCTCTCTGACTGGTTTACCTATGATAGAATCTTACATTGATATCAATGAAGATGTTTACTCAATCCAATGTGTTCTAAAATAGGCACCCTTGGAACTCCAAGTGCACGACTCTATAAAACATGAAATGTCACATCCCCAGGCGGACTATGCCGCTGCTAAAGTTCATTCGAAATTAATTGATGATCGATTGGGTCTTCAGTGCGATCAAATCGAGGATGTTCTGTTTGAAGAAAACAAAAAGACTTTGTTTATTCCTGGTCAAGAATTTTGGTACGGCTTAGAAATTCAATCTCTGCAGACACCCTATTCTGAAATAATTGAAATGATCGATTATTTAAAACCGACTAAAGATCAATCATGGTTAGATTTAGGGGCCGGCTATGGCCGCATGGGCCTGACTTTAGGTTTTTTAAAGCCAGATGTTGATTTTACAGGATACGAATATGTGCAGGCCCGCGTAGACGAAGGCAATCGGCTATTTTCCCAATGGAATCTAGCTCGAGCAAAAATGAAACAAGCCGATATATCAAAAAACGATTTTGAACTTGAACCAGCTGATCTGTATTTCCTCTATGATTTTGGCTCTAAAGATGACATTTACAAAGTTTTTGAAAAACTCAGGATCCTAGCGCAGGAAAGGCCTATACAAGTCGTCGCTCGTGGACGAGGGGTGCGGAGCTGGATATACATGGACTGCCCATGGCTATGCGAAATGCAGTCGCCGGTGGTATTCAAGAATTGGACTTTATTTCGATCTTAGGAACTCATTTTGTTCAAACAAAATTCGGGTTTTGGCGCTTCCCTTTATAATATCTGGCCAAGTCAGTGCTACTTTTGGAGCCACCAACCAGCCCATTGAATCTAGTTGATATCGAGTTTGCCAACTATCAATTACCTTTAGAAATTTTTCTCGTCCAAAGGGCAGAGAATCTAAATGAAGTAAAATTTTATAAATTATTTCATTGGCTTTATCTGCTCCATCGGGTGTGGCTAATAAATTTCCTAAAATACGGTTAAACTCCAAAGCAGTCACCGATCGATAGCTTTTCCCAGGTACATCCTGAGAGGAAATCTTAGCCAGCGCAATATATAACTCACCCTCTTCACGGCTTGGAAATTTAATTTCAAGATTTAAATTAAAAAATTGCTTTAACATATTTTCAATGTCCAGAGTTACCTTTCCGCCCAATAGAATTGTAGAAATGGGCTCCTTTGCTAAAGCAATGACATGAGGATCAGATAGTTTGTATCGGCGAGCAACCATATCTCCAATTTCTGCAGAAACGTCAGCTTTC
>JAYTTH010000315.1:0-5449 GCA_043745515.1 Pseudobdellovibrionaceae bacterium
GCCTCTTGAAACATTTTATCAACATCGTCTAAAAATTTACTAGGCAATGGCTGACCATTTTTAGTGGTCACCATAAATTCTACTTCTTTAAAGCCTTGATAAGGATTGAAATCCACGTTTGGAAATTGTTTTTTTAATTCTTTCATCCTTCGAAAAAGAATTTCATTATATTTGTTGTTAATACTGGTTATTAATCTTTTATCGTCCAAAAATTTGTTCAAATATTTTAATATTCCATTTTCTATTCGAATAAATACTCTTCCTGCCACAGGCATGGGACTAGTGGCCGCATCCATCACCAACTGATTTTCAGCTTTTGAAGTAAACTTTTGAAAACTATGCTTTTCCAAAAACAATTGACGTATGAAAGAACGCTCGTTTTCTTGAATAAAACGTTTTCCAATTATCCATCCACGTCGTTCAATTTCAGGCGCCAAAGCACTGGCTACAGAGCGAATCGTCATTACGCCGCCCTTGAAAACGGCGAAGGGCAGAGCCGTTTTTAAAATGGCGTGACACAAAATTTCGGAATACGCTTGCTGATCATAACAATCTAGAATCACGCCTGCTTTTTTTAAAAAATTCTTGCCGGCATCAATGTAATCAAATTCCAAGGAATAAGGCGCTTGCCTTCCGTTGCTTTGATTTTCACTAAAACGCTTAAGCCCGGTATTTTCACGGTAGTATTTATTCGCAGTCTCGGTCCGAAGAAAAGGGCTCATATAATTCCGATAGTCTTTTGCTTTGAGATCAATGTAGGTGATCGGGTATTTGCCTATCGTAGCATCGTCCATGTGATCAAATTCCGGGACACCTTTAGATCGTTCGCGCTTGCAGCTAACATCTTGGCATTTTTTTAATTCTTCATTTTCCTGTTCAATTCTGTCTGCCACATCCAAAAAATATTTCTTGTAGTCACTAAAGGCTTCAGCTGCCCCCCTAAAACAAGCGGAAACCCGCATAAAGTCTGAAGGCAACAGCTGCCTCTGGCAGATTTTTTCTAGTGTGCAACTGCGGATGTATTTAGCATCATCGGGGTTTTTTTGAGTTATCTGGTCACATTTCTGTTCTATTTTTTCTAACTCGCAACTAGTTTGCGCTAAAGCTAACGATGGCGGAACTCGATTACAGTCTAAAAAAATACACTCAAACGTTTTTTGAAATGGTTCTGTAATAAAACCAAGAGGTCCTTTTGCAGTTACAGCCTGGTTTCCTAACACAATTTGCGGAATCAAAAAGGAAAGTAAATGGCTAAAAAAGAGCCCTTTGAAAATCAGTTTTGTCCTACAAAAAGCAGATAGTTGAACCACCTTGAGATATCGGCTTTTTAGCTAAATAAATCAAGCTCGGCTTTAGGCTGGCCTAGTTCGATAGGATAGCTTACTGCAAACTATTTTTGTTTTCGATATTTACTGATTTTTCTGGCAACAAAACCAGAGCGAGAATACCTTGCTTTTACCTTTTCAATTACTCTTCTGACTGAATGATACACAGGAAATTCTTTTATCCAGTTTTTAGCCAAAGAAATCAAATTTACTAGTTTATCAAAAAATCGTTGAAACCAAGCGATCGTCATCACATTTTTTTTGGTTAATGAAAATAAATGTGCCGCCAAAGCAGTTCCTAGAATTTTTTCCAAAATGAAAAGCACAAAGGCCACAAAATAATGTCCGTTTGAAACCAAAAATACCATTAAAAACTTAAGTGGCAGCAACAATAAAAACGGGGAAATCAATAGTATCAAACTTGGGTAAGCCGGCAACATTGAAATTTTAAATTCAAGCTTAGCCAAAAAAGGTAACTCAGAAATAAATCGGGTAAATCTGGTCAGCTCAGTCCAAAGCCATTCTTCAAATATCAAAATAAGCGCAACAATAAATATCAGTGGATTCAGAATTTTTACAAAAATTCTTTTTAACTTACCCATTTATATTACAGATCCTGTAGTTCGGAACAGGTTTCAAGCAGCCTTTGTGTTCTTTTAAAGGCGCTAGGTCCAAAGAGCAAATTTTGAAATGAGTCATTCAGTCGCAGATTTGGCAGTTCTGAGAGGCATTGATTGATCTGGGCCTTGGCTGATGGAAATTCTGTTTTTAAAACGTCAGCAATTGCGCGGGACATCCGTTTAGGAGATCTAAATGAATTCAAAACTCGTTCAAGAAAAAATCGAGTCATGCGACGTTTCCACCACGATAGTTTCAGATAGAACTCACCGACAAGGTCTTCATCCAATTTCACATGACTCACTTCTTCAATCAAATGCAGGTGATGTATGTGTTTAAATTTACTATCGACAATAGAATCATCCGTATTTTGATAGTGCTTAGAATACAGAATAGATCGTTCTTCAAAAATCAAGGCAATCCACACCCAAACACCAAATAGACTAGGAAATCTAGCTACTACGTTCAAAAGAAATACGCCAAAACCATCAGCTCGTTTTGAAAAAAATCGCCCTCGGTTAGCATCTGTAAAATACTCGGGGGCTGCCGCTTTGTTTAGCTGATGAAATACGCGCGCGTGCTTTTCTTCTTCGATATCTATTCTGGCCATCGCGTTTTTTAACTCTTGATTCAATGACTTATTTTTGGCAATTTTTTTAAAAATTCTACAAACAAAATCTACTTCAAAAACTGCAAAAACTTCGTTTGTACCCAAAGCATATAGTTGATTGTAACGACGGCGGACTTCGGGGCTTAAATCTGAATAGCTCGCTAAATAATACCAAGGGGACAATTCCTCTGGAAACCAAAACTTGTTTCTATCGATACCTAAATAAAAGGAAGGTTTTGGTTCAACAAATAGCAAATTCTTGCTGGCATTTTTTATTTTAGAGTCGGGTAATCTGGCCTGAATTTCCATCTACGCGAATCCTTTCGCCTGTCTTTAGTTTTTTAGTAATTTGAGAAATATTTACGACCGCCGGTATTCCCATCTCGCGGGAAATAACGGCTGAATGCGATAGCAAAGATCCTCTTTCAATGACCACTCCTTTTATAAGCGCAAACAATGGAGTCCAACCCGGGTCGGTTCGAAGGGCCACTAAAATTTTTCCTTGGATATTTTTGATATCACTTGGGTCTTCGACCAACACGACCTCCCCTTCGGCGATACCTTGGGAACAAGCCAATCCGCACCAGCTGTTTTCTGTTGACGTATCATGCGTTTCCGATTGGTTAACTTGGGATTGCGATCCTATACCAGCCCCTACTGGTAACACTAAATGACATTGATTTAAGGGAGTTTCTTTTTTATACTCGTTCGCTTCGGCTTTTCTTAACTCTACTAACTTTTTGTAGGACCTAGTGACATTTCGACCGTAGTTCATTTCATATATTTCAGTGAGCGTAATATAAAAAATGTCCCTAGGCTGTTCTAAGATTTGACTTTGAGCCCACTTTTCACCGATCGCTAAATAGAAGTCGCGCATCAATCCATAGTTCCGAGTGCGATGAAGCCGCATTTTTTCGCGATGAGCAACTGTGCTTATAGTCTTTTTTACTACTTTCCTAAAAAAATACCGCTGAAACAAATTCATTTTAGTTTCTACTTCGGCAAAGACCTCTTTTATTTTATTAACATCGTGAACCGCTTTGGATCCCTGTCCATTTTTTGCAGCTATCACAAAGTTTTTTAACAGATCGTAAAAAAGGCTTTCATCTTGCCTAAATGTTATTGTCTCGAGTTTCAACTCGCCCATTGTGCGATCGCCATACAAGGTAATAAAGCGCTCTACTTTCAACTTAAAATCAGGAAAAAATGTAGAAACTAAAAACGGCAGCTCGCGTGAAGTGCATTTTAAAATAGTTTCTGCCAGGTCACTATTTTCGACAATCTCAGCAGCTAGTTCTTGCAAATTTAGTGTTGGCTTAATACTCTCGATTTCTTGGCCGTAGATCAGACTCTTTACGCTGTCGCCTAAATTGTATTTTTTAAGAATGCGCTGCAGTTGCCCCATGTTCATCATTACTAACGTGTCATTCAAAACAGGGATCGCCCATTTTTCTAAAAATCTATCTTGGTAATGCTTGGTCAAAACGACAAGTTCATGCGCCGATTTATCTTTTAAAGGGATGGCACGTGCTTCGCTGTAAAGTTTCCAAAACCAACTATCAAATTCATTGGCAACTGTATCGATTCGGCTTTGTAAGCGCAGCAAACGTACAATCAAAGCGGACATTTTGAATGAATGATTTAGGAGCGCTCGACCGCTAAGAGGCTTTTGATCGGTCACAAAATCGACAGGATATTCAAGGCCCATCATCGCTTCCATGTCTTCTTTTCGTTTTCTGAAGGCCGGCAAAAGAGTCAGAGTCGCATACCAACTGTTAATATTGTAATACACTCGACCTGAAACAAACCCCAACATATTTTCCAAATTTAAACTTTGAGATCGCATGACATCTGAGTCGGCCCCAAGAAATTCCATTAATTTCGAGTACACTTTTTTGTAAGCTTCGCTGGCATAACTGTAGGTAAGCGGAGTACTGACTCCGCAATAGCTTTCTTGGATGTTAGAATTATCAAAAACTAGTTTTGTAGTTTCATTTACAATCGATTGATTTGTTATTGGCCGAATTTGCACAATCCAAACGTCAAGTCCATCAAAAGCCCACTCGATATCAACGGGTTTCCCATAGAAATCGGCAAGATCACGGGTTACTGACCCTACAGTTCTAATCACATTTAAATCTGCTCCCAACGTTATTTTTCTGTTTCCTTCACTGCTGATGCGACCCTTCGAATCAATTTGAAATTCGATTCCTTCGGTTGCCCCCGAAACCAGGTCTTCACCTAAACCGTAGGTAGCTGAAACCCAAGATTCATCGCTGCGCCCACTTCTGATGTTTTGACTAAAACTAACACCTGACATTTTTGCAGGAACCATTTGCTGGACTATCACAGACAATCCATCCGGGGCTTTTTCAATTGTTCTCATTAAAAAATAGTGCAGAGCGCGTTCACCATAGCCGCTCGCAAACACATCAAAAATCCGCTCTGCAATTTCCATTTTATCAGCTAGTTGCAAATAACTTTCGTAAATGCCAGCGAAGGAATGTTTTGCCGAGTCTTCAAAAGCCCCCGAGGAGCGTACAGCAAATGATCCTGTAGGTAAGTCCTTCAATTGCGAGACTATCCAGCTTACGACTTTCGGGCGAATGGAAAGCAAACTGGTTTGTTTCAATTGCGTCGCAAGGGATTCAAATCCTACTATTTCTTTTATAATTTGTTGTTTTATCGAGTTAGATTTAAAAACCCAAAACCGTGGGACTCGGGCCCCTACTTTTTGCAGCCACAAAAGGCCTTGCACTTTTCCGCCCAGCTCGGCCCAGTCTTGTGGTTGAATTTTACTATCTTGATTCAGTGAAATGTTTTCCAAGTTCATCGAGCACCCCATAAAAATCGTCTATGTTTATATTCATTCCTAAACCGCCCAAGACAACATAAA
>JAYTTH010000316.1:0-60263 GCA_043745515.1 Pseudobdellovibrionaceae bacterium
GGTGGATTTGCACTTTTTGAAGTTCGATTCAAGAGAACTAGTGAAAATAAATGGAAAATAAGCTATTTCCAAGCCCATGCCGGCTAAT
The DNA here is from genome assembly GCA_043745515.1 of Pseudobdellovibrionaceae bacterium. GTDB lineage: Bacteria > Bdellovibrionota > Bdellovibrionia > Bdellovibrionales > Bdellovibrionaceae > UBA2316. The sequence continues at coordinate 89 of JAYTTH010000316.1, forward strand.
CAGCAAAAAAAGCGATTCACCAAAGTAAATATTGAAATTAGCAATATCTGCAATCTCCAGTGCAGCTTTTGTCCGGAAGTAATTCGCACAAAAAAACTCATATCGTTAGATTTATTTGATCGAATAATTCGGCAAGTCGCGCCATTAACAGAACAGGTTTGTTTTCATCTTATGGGTGATCCGCTTGTACACCCAGAGCTTTCTTCCTTGATCAGCATTTGCTACCAATATGACGTAAAAATATTTTTCGTTACGAACGGAATTTTGCTAAGAGAGCAGCAGCAAGAGTTACTATTGCATACCGCTTTTAGGCAGGTGAACTTTTCACTACATAGTTTTCATGATAATTTTCCAGATAAAGACCCAACCGAGTATTTAAATCGCATTTTTAGCTATACGGAACGCGCATTCATCGAAAGGCACGATCTTTATTTAAATTATCGCCTTTGGAACTTGCAAGATGTCCGTGGTACCAGTGAAAAAAATAGATCTCTACTTCGTCGAATAGAAGATTATTTTAAAATATTGATTGGTACCGATATTGATGTCCGAAATAAAAAAAGTATTCATCTGAAAAATCGATTGTATCTTCATTTTGACACAGAATTTATCTGGCCATCAATAGATCTTCCAGTGCTAGGTTTGTCAGGCACCTGCTATGGATTGTCTTCGCATTTTGGCATATTGGTTGATGGCACCGTGGTGCCCTGCTGCTTGGATAAAGAAGGCGAAATTCCCCTTGGCTCCGTTGAAACGGAATCACTTATCGATATCTTAAATAGTCCACGCTCAAAGGCCATTCTAGAAGGATTCAAAAAAAATAAACTTGTAGAAAATCTATGCCAGCGTTGCCAATACATCGAGCGATTTCAAAACGTGGGACCCAAGTCTGAATCACTTGGACTTTGAAGGGTTGGATTTAATCGATTCCAATTTTTTAATAAAGGATTCATCACGTTCAGTTACAAAATTGATCACGAGACCTTTTCGGCCGGCACGAGCCGTACGACCAACGCGGTGAACATAATTTTCCATTTCTTTTGGTAAATGATAATTTACAACTCGGCCTATATGGTCAATATCAAGGCCGCGCGAACCTAAATCTGTTGAAATTAACAAATCTACTTTGCCTTCACGAAATGCTTTTAAGTTATTGCGACGAATGATTTTATCCATTTCGCCTCTATAAACCAGACACTTATACCCATTGTCTTTAAGTAAATCAGACAAAGTGTCACATTGTTGTCGAGTATTTGTAAAAACTAATGTTCCTCCGTCTATCTTTTCTGCCAGCAGTTTTTGCATTAACGGAAACCGTTTTCCATCTACGACTGTTTTATTAATTGTTTTCAATGTTGGCACCAATTTCTGGCTACCCGAGCTACGAATTATTTCGGCCCCTGCAAACAATTTATTTATTAATTCTTGAACCACAGGGGAAACGGTTGCTGAAAACAAACCCATCTGGCAACTAGTCGGGCAATCTTCTTCTATTCGAATCGCATCTGATAAAAAGCTTTGATCGAGCATTTGATCGACTTCATCGAAAATTAAAATTCGAATATCCGTCATATTTACAAGTTCACGTTCGATCAGCTGAACGAGTCGCCCCGGCGTTGCGACCAAAACTTCAAAAGGACCTTTGACATTTCGTTTAGCAACATCAAGGGCGGTTCCGCCAAGGACAGTCCGGACTCGCAACCTTGTCGAATGAGTAAGCGGTTTAAATACCTTGGACACCTGTTCCCCAAGTTCTCGGGTGGGTACGATCACGGCGGCGCGAGGCCTGCTTTCTTCAGTGATGGCTTGCCCTTGGTTTTCCAGCGATTTTAGCAAATGTAAAATGGGCAATACATAGGCTAATGTTTTACCGCTGCCTGTTTCTGAAACCCCGACGATAGATTTGCCATCTAAAAAAACAGGAATGGATCGACTCTGAATTTCAGTCGGAGTGACCAATCCTTTTTCATTCAAGAACGCCTGCAATGTTGGTAATAACTTAAAACTAGAAAAAGAGCCCATATTGATTTTGTCCTTTAGGATGGCACTATATTTACTATACTGTGGAACTGCAAGCTTTACGGTGTAGGAGGCGTTATGCGGATACGACAAATGGGATTTTCTTCACGGCTGAAGGCCCACAGAAACATGGTTACCCTAGAAACCCTCCGGTTCATTTCTGAATTTCTATTGGATGGCAACGCCAGGCAGGCCGCTTTACGATCAGGTATCCCAGAAACCTATGCAACAAGGCACGGTCAATGGTTAAAAAAACATCCTATTGTAAAAAAGGCGCTGGAATCAGAACTAGATGATCGCGACTTAAAACAACTAAGCAAGTCTTTGGCTGAAATTGAAAAGCAGATGGATGTATGTAGAAAAATACTTGGAATTGACTCTCTTAGCTGGCCTAAATTACTTTAAAAATGGTTGAGTTATGGCATCTGGGACGTTAAAACACATTAATTAAGAAAGACCGTTTTTCTTATTCCAAAAGAGGGAACCCATGAAACTTTCGTTTATTTTAACTGTTTTGTTTTTAAATTTTGAACTAAACGCTCAATCTATCGGAACCCTTTCTTACGGCGGCACTGGTTGTCCAAAAAATAGTCTTACTTATGCTTTATCTTCAGGCCAGCAAGAACTTGTTTTGGACTACAACAGGTTTTTTGTTCGAAGTGGTCCCGGAACTAATAAATCACTGGATCGAAAGTATTGTAACCTAGCTATCCCCGTTCACGTTCCAGCAGGATATGAAATTGCATTGGCTACTGAATCTGAAGGCAAAGCATTGGTTCGAGCTACGGGAAAAGCCACCTTAAATGTGGAGAGCTTTTTTCCAGGTACGTCTGGAATTAAAAACACAAAGGTGTTCAAACTAGGCCACTATAATGTAACTATAGGGGATTCCGAAAATTCAATTGCCTGGAGTACTTGTGGTTCCGACACCATCCTCAGAATGAATATTTCGGCAACGACCCAAAAAGATGCTGCCCTTTATTTAAATCAACTTCGGTTCAAACTATTTCTTAGATCCTGCAAATAGTAATTTGATTCAATCTCGACCTAAGGTGAGGTGACCCACTTCACTTTGGTCGAATTTTGAGTTTCCAGCCCTTAGCTTTCGCTTATATATTACGAATTAGAGTATGAAAATGAAAAACTTTTTCAAACATGTCATCGTATCTAAACAACAATTTATCCAATCGGCAGTTGTACTTTTGATCATGGGTATTACAAGCACCGCAGCCATAGGATTTTATCGCTACAAAACTCAAGAAAATATGCGCCTAAACACGTTTGCACAGCTTCAAATTTTAAAATCGGCGATTGTGCAACCGCTGTGGAATATGGATACAAAGGCCATCAAGCATATTGTGGAGTCTGTATTGGCTGACGAATCGAACTCTATCCTTTCGATTCGGGTTTTTGATACTGAGTTGCACGATCAAGAAAATAGCATTTTAGTTTCACAAAATGGGCCGGAATGGACCAACCAAACTTTTGTTGAATTGAAAAACCAAGATGACCATCTCTTTTTAGAATCACCAGTTTCCTACAAAGGCGCTCAACTAGGTACCATCCAGATAATTTTCAATATATCCGACATACAGCAAGAAATGGCCAGGATATCGTTGTTACTTGCTATCGGACTTTTATTTGTCACCGGCCTTACAGCATCTCTATTTGTGACTCTTCATTTGCGGCGATTGTCAAAAGAACTGAAAAAACAAGTAGAAGAACGCACTCATCAATTGGATAGCCAAAGAATGGCCATGGTAAATTCATCTAGGTTGGCGGCACTTGGCGAAATGTCTGCTGGCATCGCTCATGAAATTAATAATCCGTTAGCTGTAATCGAAGGAACCACGCAACTAATTTCACGAGCTGTCGATCAGCAAGAAAATCCTAAAAAAATTGAAGCCCATTTAGAAAAGATATCCAAAATGGTTACCCGTATTTCTAAAATTATTAACGGTTTACGCGCATTCTCAAGGGATGCCAGTCAAGAACCAAAAACAGAATTTTTGGTCGAACGGTTTTTTTCTGATATTTCGGATCTTTGCCATTCCAAGCTAACTAACAAACAAATTGAAATTCAATTTGTCGTGGATGATAAAAGCACAACATTGCACGCACGGGAGGTTCAATTGTCACAGGTAATTATTAACATGATTAATAATTCAGTTGATGCAATTGATAGCCTTGATCATAAATGGATACGGGTCGAATGCTTTTCAAATGTAAATTCCACAGTTCTTTCAATCACCGATTCAGGATTTGGAATTCCAATTGAAGTACAGAAAAAAATGTTACAACCTTTTTTTACCACTAAAGAACAAGGTAAGGGAACCGGACTGGGCCTCAGTATCTCTATCGGTATTATTGAAGCACATCAAGGCAAGCTTGAATATTGCCAAGGTCAAAAACACACTAGATTTGAAATCTGCCTTAAAAAACACAGTCCGACAGTACAGAAATCTGCAGCCTAAACTATTTAATTCCATATTTTATTTCAAGATTTTTAAAAAATCCATCTTGTCTCATTTTTTCTAAACCTGCTTCAAAAGCCTTTGGGTCCACCGTGCTGGACTTTAAAATACCACATTTTATAGGAATAGATTCAACCAATAAAGATTCGGCAGATTTTAAAGAACTAATTTTATGCGCTTGAACTTGCCAATGAAAAGTTCCGAGTTCTATAAAAATGTACTGAACGCGTTTTTTTTCCAATAGACCAATGTTAATGGCTTCATTCTGAGTATCCAAGCGTTTTAATTTTCCCTGCGAGATAAGATCCTCTAAGTTTTTATAGACATATCCTGTTACGGTTCCCAGTCTTTTTCCATTTAAATCCGACAACTTTTTGATTGCTTGAGTTCCCTTCTTCCAAACAATTCCATTGGCAAAATGAAATAGTGGCGAGGACCAATAATACATTTCTGGCTTTGAAACCCAAGATTCATTTGTGAGGCAACGAATGTCAATTTTATCGCTAGCCACCGCAGATTCAACTCGGTTTCTAGAATAATAATGAAATTCAGATTTTGAATCCAATTGTTTTGAAATGCCTTCAAATATTTCCTTCATAGCGCCGCCAACTAGAGCTTTTTCCTTATCCACGTAGGCATACGGCTCTGTCCATGATTCGACTACAGAATAACGAATTGCCTTAGGTTTGGCGTCGGCAAGACTTAAAATAGAGATTAGAAAAAATAGTAGCATTTCAAAATTATTATCAGACTGACACTCTGATTGCTACAGTTCTTTTCCCCGATTGACATACTAATCAATATTGTCTGAGAATAGAGCCATTGCATATAGTGGAATCTTGCATTGAAGGCTTTAAAAAAAAGGAGACTTTTTTGTGGTAAACTCAGCATTCACTATGGGGAAAGGGCGACTTGAAGCCTTCAGTGACGGTGTCTTGGCAATCCTTATTACCATCATGGTTTTAGAATTGAAAGTACCACATGGTGACAGTCTAGTGGTTTTGATTCCTATGATTCCAATTTTTCTTTGCTATGTTTTAAGTTTTATTTATCTTGGAATATATTGGAACAATCATCACCACTTGTTACACATGTGTAAAAATGTTACGGGATCAATTCTGTGGGCAAATCTTCATTTGCTGTTCTGGCTTTCATTGGTTCCATTTGCAACGGGCTGGTTGGGTGAAAATCATTTTTCAGGAATGCCCGCGGGAATTTATGGTGTGGTGCTGTTTATGGCTGGCGTGGCATACTACATTTTGCAACAAACAATTGTGAAATCTCAGGGGCCAGATTCCATTTTAAAAAAAGCGATTGGCAGAGATTGGAAAGGGAAGTCTTCCCCTTTATTCTATTTACTTGCGATTTCGTTTTCTTTTTGGTCGTCCTGGGCAGCATTGGGAATATATGTATTTGTCGCACTTATGTGGCTTATTCCGGATCGTCGAATTGAACTCATTTTAAATTCGCAAAACAAATAAAAAGATTTTATGAATGTAGTAGACAGTTTTTAAATGAGCTAAGTATACTGCGAACTATGAATAAAAAATCTATCCTAATTGCGTGTTTAATTTTTGTACTAGGAATTGGCCTAATGGTTTATGTTGCTCTCAATACAAGTTGCACAGTTTCAGTTGATCGTAGTTTTGATGCGTCCCCGGAAAGAATTTGGAAAATTTGGATCGATCCAGAAATGATGAAACATTGGTGGGGACCCAAAAACTACACTGCGCCTGTAATTCAAAATGATGTGCGTTTAGATGGACGATTTTTATTTTCGATGAAAAGCTCAGAAGGAAAACAGAATTGGAACGCCGGTCATTATATCGAAGTCGTCCCGTTTCAAAAACTTGTGTACCTAATGTATTTTTCTGACGACAAAGGTAAAATGATTCAAGCTTCGGATATTGGAATACCTGGACAGTGGCCAGATGAAATTAAAGTGTCCGTTGAGTTCAAAGAATCGGGCGGGCAAACAACTATTTCTGTCGTAGAAGAAGGTATACCTACTATTTTGTATTTTTTTGCGAAAATGGGATGGAATCAACAATTTGACAAACTTGAATCACTTTCTAAATAGATTTTCCAAAAAAATAGTTGGTTTATAGAGGATAAAAATAGAAATAGTTTACGAATCCTTCGATTACTATACTACTTGATCGGATTGTAGGCGACACACAGTTTTTGAATCACCAATTTCAATTTGAACAGTCACATGTTGTATTTTAAATTGTTTATCTAAGTCTTCTGATATTTTGGCCAACACCTCATCACCAGGATGTCCTGCAGGCATCATTAAATGCACAGTCAATGCGATTTCTTTCGTGCTCATTGCCCAAACATGCAAATCATGCAGAGCGCTCACACCTCTGATTGAAGATAAATATGTCTTAAGCTTATTTGTATCAATCCCCGCGGGAACCGCGGCCAACGCTAATATAAATGATTCACTTAATAGACTCCAGGTTCCGATAACTATGATGACACCGATTACAATACTGACTATCGAATCTAAAACAAGCCATCCCGTGAAGCTCATAATGGCTCCGGTCACAACGACTCCCAATGAAACCAACGCATCTGCGGCCATGTGCATGCAGGCACCACGAATATTTAAATCAGACTTTCTTCCTGATGCAAAAAGCAGCGCAGTGGTCCCATTTATTAAAATTCCAATAGCGGCTACTGACATGACGACTGCGCTAGAAACGGTTTCTGGATTTCCCAACCTTACGATAGCTTCCCAAATTATCCCACCGACCACCAAAAGCAAAACAATAGCATTAACTAACGCTGCCAAAATGGAGGAATGGCCAAATCCATACGTAAATCGCCCAGATGGTTTTTTTTTACCTAGCCAGGTCGCTCCCCATGCTAGCAATAACCCCAGTACGTCGCTTAAATTGTGACCTGCATCGGCCATCAATGCGAGTGAGTTGGCATAGTATCCGTAGCCGGCTTCTATGATGACAAACATTGAATTCAAAGCAATGCCAATGGCAAACGCTTTTGAAAAATCAATGGGTGCATGACTATGACCATGATGGGAATGGTCGTGATCGTGTTTATGGTCATGAGAGTGATCGTGAGTATGCACCATTATGAAACCTTTTTTAGCATGATTTTAAATAATTCCTTTTATCATTCGAGTAATTTTATCTCGCGCTTGCTCTGTAGTTTTCCACTTTGGCTCCATTAGTTCTTCAACCAATTCACGCTGTTGTGTGTGAACCTGAATCAAATTTAAAAGCGCTGCTTTTACACTGATTCTGTCAGGTGTGGGAAAACTAGAATGCATACGCTGAATAAATTCTAACTGTCCCCGATCTTCTAATCTGCGAGTAACAAAAGGCTCGTTACCTTCCAAACGAGCGTGCCACATTTGCGGAACCGAACGCAGAAGGTCCAAATGTGAAGCGCAATCATAGGATTCGCCTCGACCTGCGTGGGACCAAAAATAGTGCGACCACATCCAAAATCTTTCTTCTTCATGGACTACATTTGACCAATCGGCAGGTTTTTTAAATGCCTGATTTACTTGAGTGACCCATGTTTCTAGTCGGGCCTCTTTATCAAAAACCGTGGCAATGGGGCCGCCTGAACTGGACGGTAAATCCTTTTCTATATAAAAATTTAAATCCACATGAATGTGCGGTTCAAAAAGATAAATAATGAAATGGGGTTTTACGTGATCCGCATCCATCCGATGAAACCACAAAGGCAGCGGCCATTCAAATCGGCGAAGCCAAATTTTTTCCCGCGCTTCTGTACTTGAACAAACAAATCCCAGATCCAAATCACTGTAAAAGTCCATTCCTCCGGCCGCTCCGCTACCAGATACAAAAGCAGCTTCAATTCCATCCTGAGAAATAAAATAATCCAATAAATTCTGACAGAGCTTCTTGTGCTCTGGAAGATTAATCATATGTTTAAATGATTCGGTATTTATCATCTAATTTTTAGAGCGTTTTCACTTGAGCAACCAGTTGTGTGATTCATAATCCAGCTTCCTTATTTACTCATTTTAGAAATTGGATCACGATTGTCAAGAAGGGGTAAATCTATACAATTCAGTATTAATACGGCTGATTTAAAAATGTGAGCTATACTTTAGACCGGGAACCATAATCTTAATTCCCAAAGATTTTCTGTTCACGATTATTGACGGCAATGTGGCGGCTCTTTAATGTTAGAGGTTATGTCTAACACAACTACGCGAAGTAAATCTGAAAATTTTTTTTTAATATTTATGTTAGGTATTTTGAATGCCATTACCCCATTTTCTATTGATTTGTATTTGCCTGCTTTTCCTGAAATTGCTCTTTCACTTAACACCACCCTAGCCAAGGTTGGTTTTTCTGTTTCAAGCTATTTTATTGGGTATGCGTTTGGGCAGCTTTTGTATGGACCACTTTTAGATCGCTTTGGACGTAAACCTCCCCTCTATGTGGGCATAGTAATTTATATTTTAGCTTCTTTAGCTTGTATGACTTCGAGTTCCATTGACCAACTTATGCTCTATCGGGTCGTCCAAGCGTTAGGGGGCTGTGTTACTGGGGTGGCGGCGATGGCTATGGTGAAAGATTTCTTCCCAGCTAGCGAGGGGGCTAAAATTTTTTCGCTTTTGATGTTGGTTTTAAGTGCATCACCTTTGTTAGCTCCATCAATTGGAAGTTTCATTGCTGCTGCTTGGGGCTGGCAAGCGACATTTGCTGTCCTGGCATTTATGGCCTTTTCGGTAATGGCTATAGTGTTTTTCTTTTTACCCACATCCTATACCGGCGACAAATCTATAGTCTTAAGCCCTATCCCTATATTGAATAGTTACAAAGAAATTTTGAACGTTCCCAAGTTTTTAACCTACACTGTGGCGGGATCGTTTTCATTCGCCGGTCTCTTTGTATACATAGCTGCATCCCCCGCTATTTTTATGGACGGCTTTAAAGTGAGTCCTCAGATATACAGCGCTATTTTTGCATTTCTTGCAGTGGGAATGATTGGCGGCACACAATTAAATATTCCACTCATGAAGCATTTCAGCAGTGAATCAATTTTTAAAACTTCTGTGAGAGTACAAGTGTTGCTTGGTGGCGTTTTTATGTTTGGCGCATGGAATAACTGGTATGGCCTGGGGACTACGATTGCCTTTCTATTTGCGGTTCTTTCTTGTGCCGGCATTGCCTCTCCCAACGCGACTTCCCTTGCCTTGTCACCTTTTTCGAAAAATGCAGGAACGGCATCGGCGACACTTGGTTTTTTACAATTGGGTATCGGTTCGGCGATTTCGGGCACTATTGGGCTGTTTGATATCAAAGGAACGTTACCAACCGCTTCAGTCATATTTTTTTCTGCTATAATTTCATTGTCCGTCCTTATTTTAGGCAAGCAGTCGGTCGTTTCAAGATCGGCTTAACCAGCTGAATTTACAAAGGTTTACCTACAATTGAATCGATTTTTTTGTCGTAAATCGTCACATTGTCAAATTTAAAACAGGTGAGGGATTTTTAAATTTCATCTATTATCTCGCTTTGGATTTCTATTTTTAGTTAACAAAAAACCGGAGCCCAGTTGAAGAAACAGATTCACCTATTTTTTCTAATTATTTTTTCTATTTCCCTGTTTACCGGAGGCCTTGCCGACGCCTCGTCGCGATCTAGCTCGGCCGCTTGTTTTAATTTCTATAAGGCAAGTTTAAAAAAACACAAGCGATTTTGGCGAGAATCTGGTCCAACCGCTATCGGTGACGACGATGAACCAAAATACAAACCGAAAGGTCGTGTCGTTGAAATCGATAGAAATGTCGAAGCCAGCAATCAGTGCCAAACTTACGAATGTTATCTTTTTGCAGCGATCAATTTTATCAATGTTCTAAACAAATCTCGATTTGGTGATAAATCAGAAATGGTATCAGAACCTTTTCTCGTCGCGCATAAATTTTTAGAGCACATAAAAGATGGCCTTCGATATGGCCCAGATGACCCGCGTGTTATCCATGATTTAGAGGGGGGCTTTGCCTATGAAGCTTTTTTCCTATCTCGATCAGTGGGACTCATTCCAAAAAAGTCATGGCAACCGATAGTGCCTTTTCCGGATTGGAACATGGCCAATATTTATCATGTTCTGAAAAAAAAAGTATCAGAACACCATGAAGAATTAAAGAAACTGGCAAAAAGCTATGGATGGGACTCACCAAGGTTGATACGGGCCCAGCAAGACTCGTTTGACGAATTGAAAAATGTTATTTTAAAATTTTCAGGAACCTTGCCCGAGGAAATTATTATTAATGGAAAATCGTATACGCCACAAGCCTGGGAAGAACTCAATGGAATTCCTCGACTATCCACTCTTGATATTATAAATAAAGAAGGAAATTTTTTACCTGACAACTACTCGGCAGTCCTAAGAAAAACAATGACAGCTTTTGGCGGGCACTTTCGGGTTGAGGATGGAAACTACAATTCAATTATTTTGAATATCAAAAAATATGTCGATCAGGGCATGCCCGTCATTGTGGATTTAAATTGGAAACGCGAGGGTCATTCCATGTTGGTCGTTGGCTATGAAATAGATGACAACGATAATATTATCCGGTTCAAGGTTATGAACAGCTGGGGCAAAGATTTTGCCAATAATGGATTCGCTTGGTACACCGTCGACGATTTGTGGAAAAACATCACTGGAACGTATCATTTCTCAAAATAAGTCTCATCTACTAATTAAACTTCTAAGTCCCTAATGCAACTGTGTCTCGACGTGCCAAGACCGGACTCAAATACCATAGCTTTCAAAAAATTTCGGCTTTATGATTTGCTAAACATTCCCAGGAAGGACGACTATGCAAATTTCAAACAATACGATTTTAATTACTGGCGGTACGAGCGGAATTGGCCTTGAACTTGTAAAACAACTTAGCGTTTTCAATAACACTCTTATTGTTACCGGGCGTGACCAATCTAAACTGGAAAAAGCAAAAAAACAGTTTCCGAAAATTCACACTCTTCAAAGTGATGTCAGCGACCCGGCTGCCATTTCCGAGTTGTTTGATAAAGTAACCAAAGAGTTTCCAAACCTGAATATACTTATCAATAATGCTGGAATTATGAAAACGATTAATTTGCACACGGCAGGGGATGACTTGCGGGATTTGACAAAAGAAATCGATATTAATTTAAATGGACCCATTCGCATGGTAAAAAAATTTCTACCCCATTTAAAAACAAAACAGGCAGCGGCAATTATGAATGTCACGTCCGGTTTGGCCTTTGTTCCACTACCGACGTCACCCGTATATTGCTCTACAAAAGCGGCACTTCATTCGTTTACTTTATCGCTGCGAGTGCAACTTAAAAATACAAAAATCCAAGTATTTGAATTGGCTCCACCAGCTACTGAAACAGAACTCCTTGGGGACTTTAACAGCGAAGACATGAAGGGTGTTTCAATAATGAAAGTCGACAAAATGGTCGAATGTGCGGTCAAAGGAATGCAAAATGATCAGCTCGAAATTCGGCCAGGGCAAAGCAATCAATTGAAATTTATGAGCCGAATGGCTCCCCAGTTTATTTTGAGCCAGCTTAGCAAATCCACAGACCGAATGCTTTCTAATTCTAAACAGTAGTCTATTTACAGAGCGGCTTCGATGGCTTTAATTATAGTAGAGTCATCGGGCATCAGGTTGAACAACAGTTAGAAAACGATACAACGGATGCTGGCCTTTGCCCTTTACCACTATTTTTTGGAACATTGTAAACTTCACTCCAAAATTCAGTGTGCAAAATTCTAGAATTTCAGCGTTTGAGCCAGGCTCCTGACCTTCGAATTCATTTGCAGGAAATCCTAACACTTCAAATCCTTTTTCTTGATACGATTCAAATATCTTTTCTAGCGCTTCATATTGAGGAGTTAGTCCACATTTTGAAGCCACGTTCACGATAAGGCAGACTTTGCCCTTAAATGAAGAAAGATTTGTTTCTTGCCCGTTGATTTTTGGTGCCGCAAATTCATATATTGTTTGGTTTATAGATTCCTCGCTTTTTAAGAATTTATCCTAAATTAGGGACCAGCAAAGTTCCAAGGAAATTGAATGAAAATGCTAAAGTACTTTAGTTTATTTAAATCGAGTGTAGACTCAGAATGCTAAAAGGTTTTTAATGAAAGCGTATTCATTGTTGTTTATATATATTTTATTTTTAGGCTCCCATTGCTTTTCTGAAGAAAAAAAGACAGATTTTTTTCGAAACCCTATAAAAAAATGTCTGTCCAGTTAACCTGCCCTTGAATTCAATAAAGTTAAGGTGGTGAAATGATGATAATGTCCAATGCTGAATTTTACAATATGGAACGCTGGCAATGCCTTCTCCGCTATTTCAGCTACCGACACCATTTGGGATTTTTTTAATCAGTAAGAAAATTTTCCTATTGAAACAATGGCTTCAGTTTCGATTCTATAAAAGTAGAAACTTCACGCACTTTTCGGGACAACATACGCTGTGGCGGATAAACAAGATGTATCGGAGCCTCCTCTAATCCCCAGCTGGACAATACAGTCACAAGCTCTTTGCTTTCCAAATACCGGGCAGTCATGGAACTTGGCAACAAAGTGATTCCAAGTCCTGCTTTCGCCAACGCCAGAGCCATACCTTTGTGATTGATTTTCCAATTGGGATTGAATTCAACTTTCTCTTTTCGAGTTCCATTGGTTACTAGCCATTCATTTCGGTGACTGTTGGGTCCGAGTGGTGAAAAAATGCAACGGTGTTTTGTTAGATCACTGGGTTTTTTGGGTGTTCCAAATTTTTCTAAATATCCCGAAGATGCTACAAAATTAAAAGACGATTTTCCTAAAAATTTTGCCTTTAAAGTGGAATCTTTTAGTTTTCCGCCACGAATTCCAATATCGGTCTCGGTGCGAACTAAATCAACATAGCCGTCGGTTAGATTCAAATCGAATTCTAAGCCGGGATGTAAAACACTCAATTCCGCAACAATGGGCGCTAATAAAACTTGACCAAAATCCTCGGGGGCTGTGATTCGAACAATACCCGTGAGTTCCTCGCTATCATTGGAAATATTTTTCTCAAGACCTGAAATTTGCTGAATAATCGGCTGCACATCTCGAAAAAGTTTTCGTCCGGCAGCGGTGACTTGAAACGAGCGAGTGGTCCTCAATATCAAGTGTTGTTTAAGATCTCTTTCCAGTCGCACCATAGCGCGACTCACTCGGGATACGGGCTGTTTTAATCGTGCGGCCGCTTGGGTCATCGAGCCCGCTTCGACTACTGCTACAAAGGTATTTAACAGATTTAAATCCACTAGGACTCCTATTTTTCTATTTATGCAAAAATGATTACTGATTTTGTCTACTTTTGCAAATCACTTTTTAAGGAGATACTCATATCAGTTAAAACACTTTTTTCGGAGGTAATTTATGAGTGCATTAAAGAAAATTCTAAATACAACAGAGGCCTATGGACCGTTAGTAGCGCGTTTGGCTTTGGGACTGGTGATTTTCCCACATGGAGCACAGAAACTATTGGGCTGGTTTGGTGGCTATGGCTTTGAAGGCACGATGGGGTTTTTTACATCCCAAGGCATGCCTTACATCGTCGCCCTCTTGCCAATCATAGCTGAATTTTTTGGCGCCCTGGGTTTAATTACTGGTCTATTTACCCGAATAGCTGCCTTTGGAGTCGGCTTCACAATGTTGGTTGCGGCTCTGATGGTTCACTTGCCCAATGGTTTTTTTATGAACTGGTTCGGGCAGCAAAAAGGCGAAGGCGTCGAGTATTTCATTTTGGCTATTGGCCTTGCCATTAGCTTGATTATCACAGGCGGTGGAAAGCTTTCCGTCGATGGGGTATTAGCTAAAAAGTGATTCCATTAGTTTCATAAAAAAGGATTTAGAAAAATTCTAAATCCTTTTTGTATTGTTTTTATTTTTCCGAATTAGTCTGCGTTAACGTTAACTGTTGTAAAAGTAGCTCCAGCAAAACCAGTTATCCAAGTCGATGCGGCAGTGTAGGAACCCCCAGTAAGCAAAAAAGCAACAGATGAGGTCAAGCCGGTGTTACCGGCACCACAAGTTGAAGCTGTATCAGAGCCGCGAATATAGCAGTTGGTATTTGTAGTTTCTGGCCAATTTGCTATTGTTTGCACTTGAACTCGCGTTGTGGGGCTTCCACCAGATCCATTTGTTGCACTCCAAAGTCGTGCTTTAATTCCAGATGTTAAATTTCCCGCTGCTGTAATCAAAACCCCGCCAGGACCAGATTGTCCAGGGGCATCTTGAATATTTGAATACCCAAACGAAATGCTTTCGATGTCGCCAAGAGTTGATCCATTTACTGCTAAATCAGCGTACAACTTAATATGGCGATTCCATCCGCAACTACCACTTTCTGTGCAATCAATGCGCTCCATTCTGGCTTCATATCGTAATTCACCTGTAGCGCTATCAAGGGAGCCATAGGTAGTGCCTCGTTTAGTCGTGCTTTGATCTTCATATGAAGCAAATTCAGCTTTCGTTCCCGAAATTTTCGTAGCCACTTTGTAAGTTCCAAAACTAGGAACATCGATTGATATCCCGCTGTCAAAATAAGTATTAAAGGCGGCTGGTTTAGAGGCCGTCGCTGTCACTGTCATCGTTCCAGCACCAATATTAGAAATTTGAGTAGCTGTAAAACAGGTCGCATTGACAGCCATGGAAATTGAATGGGCAGCTCCATCAAATGTTAGCCCCGCGTTTTCCAATGCACACGAAATGCTTTTAACCATGGCAAACCCGCCTTGAATGGTATCAGGAGATCCATCATTCACGGTCATTTTGCAATACGCCATCGTGCCTGGATAACCACCTTGGGATTGATTCAAACTGCCCGGTTGACCATGAGTGTCGCACGCGGACGCACTTAGAAAAGGGTGTAGTTCGTTGTCACCCTGAACACTAGCAGTTCCAGTCCCACCTAAACTTCCACCCGTTGTTGCGACCGCTGCTGAAATGCTGGTCATAATTCCGGACGGCTTGTCAGAACTTAATGTTGTTCCAGCGGTTGTAGCTGCGGGGTCACTATTTTTTTTGCAAGCCACTCCAGCAATTATTAAAACACAGAGTGCTACTATTCGAATTTTATTTGAACTCGTCATGGGTTCTCCTTTGATTTATAAGAGGATATCCCCCGTTATTTTATTGTCAAATCAAGGACCCTTAATAGCCTAGTCCTGCGGATTTCGCTCGAGCTAATGGTCTAGGTAACAACCCACTGTGCCGTCTTGCCTAGGGGCCTTTCATTCTGTCACAATTAGCCTTCAACATTAGGAGATTTATTCTGTGACCAACAAAAAAAAATACAATGGCAGCTGCCATTGCGGAAAAGTTAGATTTCATGTTTTCTTAGATCTTTCAACAGGCACGGGTCGCTGCAACTGCACGTTCTGTACTAAAACTCGCTACTGGGGAAAAATGGTAAAACCCGAAGAATTTGAGTTACTTTCTGGCTCTGACTGTTTGACTGACTATACAAAAAGTACACCTTTAGTTTTTCATAAAAGTGATTACGTCGAAGACAACACTAGCCACCATCTATTTTGTAAACACTGCGGAGTTCGATCTTTTGGCAAAGGCCATATTCCCGAGGTTGGCGGCGAATACTATTCTGTAAATATCGCTTGCCTGGATGATGTAG
This sequence comes from Pseudobdellovibrionaceae bacterium, assembly GCA_043745515.1. Lineage (GTDB taxonomy): Bacteria > Bdellovibrionota > Bdellovibrionia > Bdellovibrionales > Bdellovibrionaceae > UBA2316. Next base: position 16,263 of record JAYTTH010000316.1, read on the forward strand.
ATTTTAAGGAAGCGATGGCAGCGCCTATTCAATACTTTGATGGGCGAACCAATAATTGGTTTTCCACACCAGATTACACGAGCCATTTGTAGTGAGCCTATTTAGCTGATGTCAAAAATATTTAAACATCTCTATTTTTGGGTTTTGTTTGCCATAGTTCTTGGCGCGACAATAGGCCTAATAGATCCAGAGACAGGTGAAAAACTTAAACCGCTGGGCGAGGGATTTATTTCATTAGTCAAAATGATGATCGCGCCTATTATTTTTTGCACAGTAGTCACCGGAATTGCCGGCGCGGGTGATATGAAAAAAGTTGGTCGAATAGGCTTTAAGGCCCTTCTTTATTTTGAAATCGTTTCAACTCTAGCACTTGCGCTTGGACTAGTGATTGCGAACCTTCTTAAACCCGGCCAAGGGTTTAACGCTTCCCTCACAAGCTTAGATACAGTTGCAACTAACAGCTTTACTCAGACCGCCTCGCACCTATCTACGATTGATTTTATCATGCATATCATTCCCAAAACATTTTTGGATGCGTTTACAGGATCGGGCGATTTATTGCAGGTGCTATTGATTTCGGTCCTTTTTGGCTGGTCCTTAAATTCAGCCGGTGAAAAAGGAACTTCGATTTTGAAATTAATTGAATCCATCTCTGGAATTTTATTTTCTATGATCAGCGCGATTATGAAACTCGCGCCAATTGGAGCCGGCGGAGCCATGGCCTATACTATTGGAAAATTCGGATTAAAATCACTGCTCCCACTTGCCTTTTTGATGGGTTGTTTTTATCTTACATGTTTTTTGTTTGTAACAGTTATTTTAGGCATGGTCTGCAGGCTGGCTGGTTTCAGTGTTTTCAAGTTTCTTCGCTATATACGTCAAGAACTGCTATTAGTCTTAGGCACCTCGTCTTCAGAAAGTGCCCTCGTTCCACTTATGAACAAATTAGAACGCCTTGGTTGTAAAAAAGCGGTTGTTGGATTGGTCGTTCCAGCGGGATATTCTTTTAATTTAGATGGCACAAATATCTACATGACATTGGCCGCACTATTTATTGCTCAAGCATTCAATATCGATTTATCAATTACTCAGCAGCTTAGTATATTAGGGGTTGCCATCATTACCTCCAAAGGTGCATCTGGTGTTACAGGGGCTGGCTTTATTACTTTGGCGGCCACTCTGGCCGTAGTTCCCGAAGTGCCAGTTGCTGGAATGGCGTTAATATTAGGTGTCGATCGTTTTATGTCTGAAGGTCGTGCTCTTACCAATATTATAGGAAATGGAATTGCCACTTTAGTTGTTTCTAAATGGGAAAATGAATTGGACCATGCCCAACTGGATCGGGAACTTTCGCTAAAAAGCGATCTCGGGTTGGGCGATCCGATTTACAAAATCTAACTAGTGCGAACGAATACTTGCCAAGGTAGAATTTATCCAATGGGCGTAAGGCACAATTCGTGTGTAAATCGAGTATCCACTACAGTCATTGCCCCCCGTTCCTGAGCCTCGGCTGGTGACACCCCAAAGTTGTAACTCGTCCTTCACCTTTATGAAGGCCGGTCCGCCAGAATCTCCATGGCAAGCACCGATCCCTTTGGTTTGATCAAGTAGAACTTCTGATGTACTAAAACGAGCATTTGAAATTGGAATTTCTACCACCCGCAATCGGCCAGCGCCCGTGGAGGAATTTCCATCACTCAGTCCGTACCCGGCCAAGATCGCCGTTTCATTATTTTTGAGAGGGCGCGAGGAAGGCAATAGTTGGGCTGGCCGAAAACCATTAGGCAGACCTCCAGAAAATTTAATGAGGGCTAAATCGCCAGTATTTTGCTGGGCGTTTTTATTTTTTTGCCAAAGCGGCGACACCCTAATCACATCCACAGATCGCAAATTTTTTTCAGACACCAGAAGTCCAAATTTTATTCGCAAATCGGCAGCATTGCCTTCTGCACAATGGGCGGCTGTAACTAAAACATCCTCTGCGATTATGGAGGCCGTGCAAAGAGCGCCTTGCCTAATGTCAAGTAAACCAACAATAGATTCTTTAATTGGATCAGAGGCGCGTACTGATTTGCCCCCAATTATAAAATCTGTAACCTCATCAATCTGCCTGGTCTCTTTTGGATTAGTGACCGCAGTCGTTGTTTCATTGTTTGAATCCGGCTGACTGCAAGCAATCATCGACAGAAATATCCATGAAGCGATCCATTTTCTAATTTTAATATTTTTTTCTATTTTCATAGTGTCTCCTAGTCTAGGAAGACTCTGCAAAAAAGTAACACAAAATTCTGATTAGATTTCTGGAATTTACTTTCATTTTTCGGAATTACAAATGAAATTCAAAATCTTTCCCGGAATAAATTAAATTTCCATTTGATGTTTTGGGGATGTGGTGTAGCGAACGGGAGCGGGCTTTTTTAATTGTGCACTTGCCGGTCGACGCCTTGGAAGTGACAATGAAAACGTGCTACCATTGCCTGGACCGCTTGTTGCGCGAACGGATCCACCATGAGCTTCAACTATTTTTTTAACGACCGATAGACCCACTCCGGCGCCTTCATTGGCAGTTTTTCTTGCCTGCCAAAAATGATCAAATATTTCAGCTAATTTATTTTCAGGAATTCCTGGCCCACTATCGGAAACTGAAATATTAACAAATTGCTGGTCACTTCGCACCTTTACTATAACTTTTCCATGTTTAGGACTAAACTTGATAGCGTTGCCAATTAAGTGAGACAATGCCCGGATGACTCGTTCGCGGTCCATGAAGGCCAAGACCGGAGGATTGGCCGATTCAAATTGAAGTCTAACGTCATTTTTCTTGGCCAATGGTTGCAACATTAATTGGGCGTCGTCTAAAATTTCATCAATTGCCATTTGGTCCAATCGCAAATTAAGACCATCAAGAATTGCAGTTTTTTGATCACAAATATTTTTTACTACTTTATCAATTTCATTCACTGTGCTTTTGATCAGCTCACCACTGTCTCTTACTGAGCTTGAATCAGAAAAATCATTCAAAAATTCGGCGATTTGGTGTAAATGACCCATCGGCTCTTTAAGATCATGCGAAATGGCGGAAACAAACTCGTCTCTAATTAAAATTGCTTTTTGAGCTTCACTATAGAGCCGGTCTCTTTCGGCTGTTTGTTGCTTTCTATCTGACAATACTCGAAGAATTAAAAAAGCCATTCCGAAGAATATAAAAATTAGGCTTCCAGTCAGCCAGGCCATTCCTCTTGGAATTTGCTGTTCAAATCCGGCCGCGGCGCTCTGAGCCTCGCTGCGAACACGTTCCAATTCGGCATTCTGAATTTTAGCAATATCATCTAGACCTTCATTAACTTGTTTAAGCAGCGAAACTGTTTTTGATTGGTAAAATTGTCCGACAATTTTTGATTCCGTCTGTTTTTCGCGATATTCCATTGCTTGATCAAAAAATTCTTGTTGAAGTTGTTGTGACGCGCCCATTTTATTTATAATTTCAGGAATTTGAGGTAACGAATATTTTTTTTCAAAATTGGACAGCGCTTCCGCAAGCAGCTGTTTGTCCAGTTTCTGTTTATCAAATAAAACTTTGGATCCAAGTAAAAAGAATGAACGACTATTGGCAACTTGCGATTCTGCCAAATATCTAATTCGCTCAATATCCACAAGCGCAGCTGAATTGACTATCGCCACTGCATTTTTTGCCATGATCGCTTGACGTAATTTAAAAGCGTAGCCCCAAGCTCCAGAAAGCACGACTACAAAAAGAACGAGCAAAACGATTAAAAAATTCTTCTCTATATTGGATTGATTTGGCTTGTTTATGTTTTTATTCATACAGACGGAATAGCAAGTGCGTTTACTATGAGCAATCAATTTTTTGCTAAATGAAACTGAGCGGGGTCTCGCCCAAAATTAAATTTATAATCATGCACTAAATCATTCCCTACAGCTAAAATTTACGACAATAATTGCTACTATTGAACCAATTTAGGTTGCCCAGTCTTTAGTTTAGTTTTTCGAGTCTTTTAACTACTGTTAAATCTCCAAATCTAATCGTTCACCATCAAAGAAAGAAACCCCTCTCGCGGCGTGAGGCTTTCCGTCACGCTCTGCATTTTATTTGAAAGTTGCGACTCTGCCCATAGTAATATATTGAATGTGGCGAATTACTCGTTTTGCAAAATCTGAGATAGTCATTCTGATCATGGGGTCTCAGGAAACTTGATATTTTCAACTAGTCGAAAGAAAAAAACTGAATTCTTTTGCATTTTTAGAACCAAATATTTTCTGAAACTCGACTATCCATTTCGTCGTCATTACCCTAAACTGTTTCTATGTCCTCTATGACAAAAAAAAAGCAAGTAATAGTTCTCAATGGCTCAATTTCAAGTTACACAGATTTGCCTCCTTTGGAAAATATCGAAAACACATCCATTTTAGAAATCCACTTTGGTCCGAATATTTTTTTAAATAGCACTGGAATACGCGATTGGATCCTTTGGCTAAGACCTGTTTCACTAAAGCCCGAAATTAGAATTGAGTTTTACGAATGTTCTTTCAGTGTAATTTTGCTAGTGAATATGATTTCAAGTTTTAAACCCGCAAACGGCAAAATCATTTCGTTTTATGTTCCCTATTTTTCAGAAAATACAGGTGAGTCCAAAAAGATCCTAATGCAAGTAGGTGTTGACGTCATAGACGGTAAATTTACGCTTCCAAAGGTCACTGACAGCGAAGGCCACACGATGGAATTGGATGTAGATGAAAAGAAATTTTTTAAATTTCTAAATTCCTAAGCCGGACACCCTGTTCAGGAGATCTAACGTCGCTTCAAAAATGAAAAATATTTTATTGGATTCACATCCAGTTCCATATATTCGCCTTTGGAATCTTTAATATCTGGGATCCTTAAAAATCCATTTATTTGATAGTCCTCGCCCAAATGAAATAGAACATCTTTCCGCTCTTGTGACTCTTCACTAAAAAATGGCACGTAAAAGGACTTTACAGTAATTAAGTTAGTAATAAACCCACTAATTTTACTAAAATTATTTACAAATACAAAAGGGCATTCTTCTAAAGTTAAGTCTTTGAATTCCTTGTTTTCCTGAATCCATTTACACCAAATTCGAATTCCATAAGAATTGATTAAGGTTATTTTTTTCATATTTATAGACAAGGGCTTCGATTTATCAATTGGCGGAATAACAATATGTTCGTTTAGAGGTCCTGAAAACGTCCAAATATTTTCTGTTAAATTGGAAGTAATTACGCATTTGAATTGATCCATATCCCTCTACTCAGTGTATATATGCAGGTTTTTTGGCAATTGACTTCGCGAGGCTGAACTCAACTTATACGCAAACGAACAGCAAACTAAAGTTTGAATTCCTTGTTTGACTCCGATATAGACACTTGCAGCTGATTCAAAAATCATAAAAGCGCCAATTCCGGCACCACCACTAGAATAGTTAATTACGTTAGACAGATCGCTGTCGTAACATTTTTTGATTCGAGCCAAAAGTCGTTCAACATTTAAAGTGCCAAACTGATCCTTGCAACCAAGCACAATGCGGGCGCCGTCGTTCCCAACAAACATATAGGGACGCTTAGAGCTATCAATTCGAACATTGCGAAAGTCTCGTTCAACTCCTGGATTTTCGTTATTAAAATCCATATAGGGCGCATTGTAAATTGCGTTAGTAAACAATTCGTCAGCCGTATTCAAAACTTCATACAACAATGAAGAGGCCTTAGTAAGGCCTTTGATATAATTTTCGATTTGCGCCAAAACATTGAATTTGTCGGTTGGGTTATTAATATCAAAGAAAACCCCTTGAAGTTTTTTTTCGGATGCTTCATCTGGATTTTCTTGTCCAAAAATTGCAGACAAAGGAAAAGAGAAATATTTATCTGGGTCCTTCGCCATTTTTTGAGCCAGAGCTATTTCTTGGGCGTGAGCCAGATTTGATTTTTGAACAAAGTGTCGGATTTTCTTGTTTAGGCACATTTGTAAAATTGTTTGTGCAGAAGCATTGTCAGTGAATATAAAATCTCCCAAGTTTTCTTCAGGGTGAATTTCATCTATATTTAAACATTTAATTCCTGGAACATCGAATTCATCGGGCATGTCAGAATTAAATCATTGTCGCGGACTCTTATAAAGCAAGTAAATCAAAACCTAGACAGATGTCGATATAAATGCATTTAACTAATCTATTTCTATTTTTTTAGCGAATACGGGCAGTATAAAAATTGAACCCAGCAAGCAAAATAGAAAAAAGAGACTCACAAATTTGAAAATCTTTGCAAGTCCAGCTGATATTTTATTATTTTTTGCTAAAGTCTCGAAACTTGTTACGTAGATAATTTCACACGCTCCATTTTCAATGTCTGTTCTAACCACACTTGTTTTTCTTGGCGGTCCTTCGTTAACGCTGTAGTTTACAAGTTGCCCTGAAATATGAATCTCATCTCCGATCTTTGAAGATGAAATGAGTTTTTGAATTTCAATATTTTCGGGAATTAGATGGTTATTTGAAAGCTGGTTTATTTGAAACGATTGCCAAACACTTAAACTATTTGTGCTGGCATAGCAGGTCCAAGCGCCATGGTTAAACGACATTTTGGAAAGATTTGGGTTTAAAATATTGGCACCCCAAATTACGCAAATGTCCTTTGTGTTGATAAAGTCATTCCAAGCTTCATGAACAGTGTCGGTCCAGCTATTCGATTCATGGTCGGCAACAACTAGACCCCAGATTTCATAATCGAAAACTGGCTCAATTTTGTAGGAGTGGCCATTTGCTTTGGTGATAAACGGCTTTTTTGTAGTTGGGGTCTGCCGCGGCTCCCTTTGAAGCAGATCGCCCGATTCAAAGCGACTAGGAAGTTTAACCATATACCAAGAGCTTATTGCCCAAAGACAACTCGAAATGACCAAAGATTTTATTAAAAAAAGCGACCAGCTAACATTATACTTCATTCTTGAATCCAATTTTTTATTCTATCCAAAGTTTAGATCCAAAACTTTTTAAATACCAATTCTTTTGGCTCCATGCTCCAATGTGCCTAAATTCTCGGGAAGATGCGGTGCCATGAAAAGTTTGTCTTTAACTCTACTTAAAAATGAAACCGTTCGATCTGCAAAACGATTTCCCGTGACCTTTCTTTTTGTTTTAATAGCCACGGCCACTCTTATAACAATGAGCGAAATGCATTTCAAATTCAACGAAGGGCATCCTCTGACTGAACATGCTCGTTTTAATTCTGGCTTTCCCGATTTCATTGGCCTTTCATCTTATTGCAGAGAGCAAGCCTAAATGGCTTGCTGTGCCTTCAAAGTGGGTTCCCTATTTATCTTTTATTCCATTGCTCGCTTTTTTTAGCTGGAGGCAAACCCACTATGGCGCGGGGGAATGGATTCGCTACTTTCACTGGGTACTTTATAGTCATCTTCTGGTTGCGTTTGCTCCATTTTTGCGGGTCTCAAACTCGCGAGAATTTTGGAACTTCAACTACTCACTATTTATTAATTTTCTAATTAGTCGATTTTTTGGATTATTTCTTTGGGCCGGTTTTAGTTTAGCGCTGGCGGCCGTGGGAGCGCTGTTAGAGATACCTATATCATCGGAAATCTATTTCAATTTATCCTCACTATGCCTAGTTTTAATTTCTACGCTTCATTTTTTGGCCCTGATGCCTGAATCAATCAATTTTGATGAAGTACGGCCAAGGCTATTAAAGATTTTCTGCCAATATATATTGGTTCCACTCAACGTCACCTATATCGCCATTTTATATATTTATTTAATTAAAATTCTGATTACTGGTGATTGGCCAAAAAGAATGATTTCATGGTTGGTGTCTGGTGTTTCCATACTGGGAGTTTTTGCGCTTTTGATGATGGCGACCTTTTTTGACCAATATGAAACCCGGTGGATGAGAAAATTCCAATCCATCTACTATATAAGCATAATTCCGTTGCTAATTATGGGGCTTGTTTCTCTTTTTCAACGAATTGACCAATATCGATTGACCGAAAAACGTTATGCTTTAATTGCTTTAAGTCTTTGGCTCATTGGAATTGCAGTTTACAATTTGATCTCAAAAGCAAAAAATATTTTAGCAATTCCAGTTTCGCTATTTATTGTATTATTGTTCACATCTTATGGTCCCTGGGGAATGTATCAAATGTCCTAGCTGAGTCAAAAGTCACGACTAGTAGAACTACTAGAAAAAAGTGACGCCATTAAAAACGGATTTTTAGGCAAAAGCAGCAAAGATATTTCGCCGGACGACGCAAAAGAAATTATTCAAATTTTAGGCTATTTGGTATACTTTCATGGTTCAGAACCCCTTCCCTCGTTTTTTACCAAAGAAGATGCTGCTGAATTAGTTAGAATCTCAAAAAAAGATTCAAGCTACTTGATCTACGACGAAGTAGGTAATTTTATGGAAAAGCGACTTGCCTTACCACACGGCCTTTACCTAAACAAGGGCGATGATCTTTCAAAATATGTTTATTATGATAACCAAAATTGCATGGTTCAGTTAAGTAAAGATTTACTATTTTTTAGATTTGATTCGGGACACGTAATCTATCCTTCAGTTGGCACGGGGAAATCTTACGAATTGTTCATAAGCGATTCAAATTTTACCATCCAACTAAAAGAAAACGGAAAAGTCATTTTTGACCACGATTTAAAGTCTTTCGTAGCGGAAATAATGGATTTGGATTCCGAGCAAAAGAGCATTGCTTGGACATTTAATGCTCAAGGCCTTGAAGTAACACTCATCCCGCAGCACATTTCTGCCGACAACTACGCAAAGGGGCTTAGAAACCTATCGTTTACAGGCTCTCTTTTGGTACGATTTTTAAAATAAATAGACAAGAATAAATAGACAAGGTCGAGTCTTTTGCTATTATCCCTTCTGCATAATCCAGGAGACTAAATGATTCGAATTATTTTATTCCCAATACTATTTTTAATTTCCATATCAGCACTAGGGGCCGAAAAGGAATTAGAGTTAAAAATGAATCCAAATGGTCAACCGGTTTTTGGAATTCAATATGCCTATGACTACGATTTTGCTTGGGCCTTTACCTTTACGACAACTCTTTCCAATTTGGATCTAGAATCCATACCAAATACTGTTTTTTGGAATGTCCTACAATCCAAACAAAACAATCTTGTTTTTTCATGGAAAGAAATTAGTAAAATTGCATTACAAACCGGAACTATTAGCCTTCGAGACAAATCCGAAGTCAGTATTTTACTGCCAAATTTAAAAACGGCAAAGGTTGTTTTTGCACTTAAAACGCACCAGGGCACGTTTGAAATTCTTTATTCAATCCCGATCGGTCCGCTTTGTCAGAACTTTTCGACAAATCACTTTGTCGATATGACAAATTCATCAAAAAAGGGATGCGATGTGCAGGCCAAAGATATTCCGGACGCTCAGGCAGAGTGCCATTCCTGGGCAGAGGAACTTTTAGATTTCGTTCATCAAAAGCTAATCTCCTGCGCCACGGCAAAAGCCCATTTTGCAACTCGTGGCTGCGGCACTTTGGTCTGTCAGTAGATGTCTGACGATTCACTTTTACAATGTCCATCGCTGATACCAAAGATTGCGCTAAATCGTGATATCACTAAACATTTGAAACGCGGTCATCGTTGGATTTTTGCAAATTCATTTGATGAAAAAGCCAAAGTGTCTTCAGGTATTTCATTTTTGACCTATAAAAACGAACTTTTGGGTCTTGGTGTCGTTCAAGCGGATACCCAGCTGCGATTTCGTCTGTTTGTATTAGCTGATGAAATTTATTTTAAAAAAAATAACCCTCAAAAAACCCTATCCCAATGGGCTAACATCCAGTGGGAAAAAGCCAGTCAGGTGCGATTGTCATTGGATAGTACTGTTACCAATTCTTTTCGGCTATCTAATGGCGAGGGAGATGGAATGCCGGGACTTATCGTCGATATTTACAATAACACGGCCGTAATAAAACACGATCATCCCATTATGGAATCCATTTGGGATAAACATGAAATCGCCAAGCAAATTGTATTGCTGTACCCTTACATTAAATGCGTGTATCTAAAACGCCGAAATGACGATGACGTTAAAGGTGAAAATGTTTTAGGCACTTTGGCCGAAGAGACCATTTTCAAGGAAAACAATATGTTGTTTGCATCAAATATTCGCGATGCTGCTAAAACAGGATTTTTCTTAGACCAACGGGACAATCGACATTATCTGAAGAATTTTTCAAAAGACAAATCAGTTTTGAATCTGTTTAGTTACACTGGCGGCTTTTCAGTATTCGCCGGAGCAGGCGGCGCGCGATCGGTCACCAGCGTAGACATTGCAAAAGTGGCTATTCAAGCAGTCCATCGAAATTTTGAAATTAATAATCTAAAAACCCATACTCAGAATATTGCTACAGACGCCTTTGCTTACGTTGAACAAGAAATTAAATCAAAAACAAAATTTGATTTGGTTGTCACGGATCCACCCAGTTTTGCCCCTAATGAAAAATCAGTTCCGCAGGCTACGGCGGCCTATACTAAAATTTATTCTGATTCTTTAAAATTAGTTAAGGCTAATGGACTATTTGCCGCAAGTTCGTGTTCAAGCCATATTTCAACCCAGGCTTTTTTAGACATTACAAAGGAATCGTTTTCGAAGTCGCGGCTTCGAGGAACCATCATACATATGGGTGCACAGCCCTTTGACCACCCCTTTCCGCTTGCCATGGAAGAACTGCGCTACCTAAAGTTTGCATTGTTCAGAGTCGATTAGATTTCGCTAATTTAGTCCGATTACAAAAAATTCCAAATCTTCCTTATCTGTTAGGTTTTTCGCGGTTTAATAATAGCCAAGTTATTTCTATGTCTTATATAGATTTTTTTATTCTCCATTTAGATTGAATCTTACTGGCTTATTGATATCCTCCTTTCCAAATTGGGGAGGGGTTTCCATGCAGCGATTATTTTTTTTCAAAAAAAATATTTTACCTTTTGTCTTTGTAACGATTTTAAGTGTTGTTTCAAAAGCCAACGTCGACGAGTCCTGTCTAGACCACGGTAAGCTTTTGAATGTTATAAATGAGCAAGTCTTAAATTGGAAAAAGACAACAACGAATGCATTCATGGCTCGGGCTCGAATTCAAGGCGTTGTGGATCAGAACTTTCCTGACCATTCTGGTCATAGACATTTTTCACTGCGGATCGGGCCATTGGCGACCGATCATATTGAAGTAATTTATAATCTCACTTTTGGAAATTTACCGACTCCTAAAATTGGTGATATCGCAGAAGCCTGTGGCGATTATATTACCTCAATCGCCAAGACTGGCGGATTTCCACCATCTCCGGATGGTGCGATTATTCACTGGGTGCATCGCAGCCCAAGTGGACACGACCCTGGTTACGTAATTCTTAACGGTATAAAATTTTAAAAGAAGGGTATATGAAAAACATAACTTTTTTAGCCTTTACAGTATTTATTTCGACGCTGTTTTTTTGGTTTGCTCAAGCGGACACAGCTAACCCAAAACGAGAACTCTTGCAGGACATTAAAGCCGAAACTAGGCGATGTGCCTTGCAACTTTTGGCTCCGAATGGACATGGACAGAAAGTAATTGGCTATGTTTCCCTTTGCCCAACTTTAAAAATTATTTCCCAAGGTGTCGCTCAAATTTATATCGATGGTGACTGGTTAGGCGCGAAAATAGCGGAGTCTCCTGAATCAGATGGGGGAGATCTTGATGATCTCTATATTTTTAACTCCCGTGGCATATTGCTTGCAAAACGAACCAATATACCAGCCTTTGATATGATCATTGTGGCAATGGCAGGCACAACTGAATTGAAACATCGGTAGAAATGATGGCCAAATTACTTTTTACATTATTAATTTTGGCCACACATTCACTTTGGGCAATGCCCGCTCAAATATTGCTAATGAGGCATTGCGAAATACCTCTCGTCTGAAATGAACTATCCCCCCAAGGGTGGCGACGAGCTCAAGCGCTACCGACACTTTTTGTTCGACCTGAACTGCGAAGGTTTGGCTTGCCAGTGGGTCTTTATGCAATGGCCCCCTCTCATCCTGGCGGCTCTATTCGCGCTATTCAAACTTTGTCTATCACTTCTAAAGCTTTAAACGAACCTATCAATGCTCAGTTTACTAAAGATTTAGTTCCTCAGTTAGTGGCCCAAATAAAAAACAATTCTGCTTTCAATGGAAAATTTATTGTGATTTGTTGGGAACATACAGTGCTTTTAGAAATAGCACGAGAATTTGGCTTGCCTAACCCTCCGGATTGGCCAGATCCTCAATTCGATCGAATGTGGAATATGAATTTTTCTCCGCAAGGACAGCTAACTGGGTTTCAAAATTTACCAGAACGCCTTTTACCAACTGATAATCCAAAATAATAAATTCGCAAAAGGAAAATAGAATGAAGACGATGGCGATCGCCTTTGGGTCATTGATCCAAAGACAGCTAAAGTCACAACTACTATCAAAATTCCCGGGGTACCAGAAGTTCTTGAGTTTGATTCAGCTTCAAACCATATTTATTTAAATATCAAAGATAAAGACACTGTCGTCAGTATCGATCCCTTAACAAACAAAATAGATGCAACTTGGACGACGGCACCTGCTGTTTCGCCGCATGGATTGGTTGTTGAAAGGCGCACATACCCTAGCTGTCGATCCTAAAACTCATGATGTTTGGGTTTCCTATGCGGATAAAGAGCATAGCTATTTTCAGAGATTTTCACCAACACTATAAAAGCGACATCAAACCGGGTAGTACAAGATACACCAAAGTGTCCCTAATTAGGTAGTAGCCTAAAATTAAAGCGATCGCTTTCCAGCCATGCGATTTCATCGTGGCCTTGAATCCTTCAGATTTAAACGATTTCACTATGTTTCTAATTTGAGCCATTCTGCATTTCCTTAACACTATTTAAATTCGTTCGAAAACGTCTCACTAAGGACGGAATAACCATCATAGCCACCATAATAATCACCGCCGCCCAAGTGCCATCACCCAATATATTATTCAACCAAATTGTAGAAGCCATAACAACCCCAAAGAAAAACATATCCCCCAAAATGGCAATCGCCCATCCAGATATAAAACCGTGTCCAGCAGCCATAGCGGCCGCACGACCAGTCATTGGGTCAACTCCAAATGCAATTGTGACAAGTAAAAATGGTCCCGGCTTGGAACCATAACCGGATATAGTTCGCGAAGTCGATTTTTTAATAGCGTCACCCAGGTTAGCTAAAAATTTCGACCGTTTACTTCCATATATAAAGAGCATCATTAGTGGTTCAAATAAAAATGCCAGAAGAATATCGGACACAAAATAAAGTAGCAACATCGACATCCATCCAATCCCTTTGCTCTGCGCCAATACCACTCCGGCGGGTATCCCCCCGCCAATAGGAATTACAAAAAGCAAAAAGACGTCCCACGCATTTGTTAATGAACTGAAAGAAAACGCATCCATACCCAGCTATCTTCCTTGATTCGATTCATGGAGGCAAGAAATTCTCGCCAGCCGAGCACCATATGAGGGTGCTCAATCTAAACATTTACCAATGAAGCACCCAATATTTCCTGAACCATTGCTTGAACTGCGTTTTTAATTTCAACTGAGCCTTTTACTGTTCTTGCCGATCTAGATAAATCTATAATAGTTTGAAAGGATTCAGGAAATTGAGTCAAAAGAGACGGTAAATCAGGCGTAATTTCATTTTTTGAAATTCTGTATAGAAGCTCGTCTAAAACCGCCAAATGAGTTTTAGAACTATAGCTGGGCGGCTGAGCCAAATCATCAAGTACCACACCGATAGTGTAAGGTAAAATAAGTGCAGAAATATTTGGCTTAGAGACTGATTTGAAATACCAAGCGATAGCGGTATTAACTCTTTCGGCATTGCTCTTAAGAAGAGGCCAGTGCACGTGATCCACCCCTGCAATATGGGCAATTAGATCATGAGTCCCCATAAAAGCCAGTTTTCCTTGCCGAATCAGGTTTGAAAATAAAAGCGCATCATTGTTTTCAATTTCCCAAAAGTTGGTTTGATAATATCCTTTTGATGGATCAAAACCGCCAAATAGCGAATTCATTCCCCAGGATTTTATCAAAACAAGTTCTATATTTTGCAAACCCGCAATTTTATATATGATTTCAGGAAAAATAAAAAGTGAATGAAGTGTGCCATCTTCATTACACGAAAGTTCTGGATGAATGACTTCATAGAAGCCTTTGGTCCTTAGCTCAAGTCGCTGGCTGTCCAATGAAAATATTCGCACGCCAAATAAACCGTTCCATTCAATAAACTCGACACGCAATGATTCCCTTCGGACCATCTTAGCTTCCGGTGCACAAAAAATAAAACGAGCCAACTCGTCATTAACGGTTCCGACTTCTCTGGCAATTCCATAACTTGCAATTATCGAAGCCAATTTTATATCAGCCGAAAAGGACGTCACTTCTGACAATCGTTCAAACTCCCTTCGAAGGAGAAGAATGTCCCCCGAAGTCAAACTTACAACTTGATGCTTCATAAGTTAGGAGTTGAAAGAAGCGTAAACGTCATGAATGCCCTGACTTACCGACGAAGTGGCCACGGGCAAAACGTCCGCATTAAATCCACGCGCTTTACAGGCCGCGGGAACTTTTAGCCACGTGCTTTCTATCGACTTTAGCGACGCAACGTTAAGTTTTTCAGTTTTGGACTCCAATTTCAGAGCCTGGGCACTTTGAATCGGAACCAGGGGGCTTGCCGCAATCAAAAAATTCACGGCGCCGACTAGAACACGCGCAGCTGTAGTTTGAATCATAAATATTTCTCCTTGTTTTTGGGTCACACCGCGTGACTTGGACCGACTGTGCCAGAGTCTATAAAAACAAAAAAGAAACAAATTTGAAATATATGTTTCTAATACCGAAACATTATTTTTTGCTAGTTATAGCCAAAGAAAATTCCATTTCCAAATAGCTTCTTTACAAATAAGGGGCAGCCAATTAAATTTACCCTATAAAACCAAGCAATATCTGATATTTACCGATATTCAACCATTTGGTTGACAATAGGTACCGATTTGACTAATAATCAACCATATGGTTAACATTCAATCTTCAGAACTCGATCAACTGTTTTATGCGCTTTCAGATCCCACTCGCCGCCAGATTTTAAAAATGCTACACGATGGGGTTCATACTATTGGCGCACTCAGTGAACCTTTTGAAATATCGCTCGCGGCTATTTCGAAACACGTTAAAATTCTAGAAAATGCAAACCTTCTAAACCGTAAAAAATTGGGTCGAATTCATGAGTGCTCGCTAAACCCAGAAGCATTGAAAACTGCTGAAGAATGCATTCAATTTTACACTCATTTTTGGAATGACCGGCTGGATAACCTGGCCAATCAATTAGAAAACAAGACTACTGTAACCAACCAACCTAAAAAACCAAGGAGAAAATAAAATGACCTATCAAATGAAAACCGAAAAAATTATCGGACGAATGGCAAGCGATGTCTTTCAGGCATTGAAAGAGGGGTTGCTTTTTATGAACTGTGGGGCAGATTCAAGCACGATTAAAATTGATTTTAGAGTGGGCGGAAAATACTATATCGATTTTAGAAATCATACACTTTCAAACTACGGCGAATTTATTGAAATTATTCCAAATAAAAAAATTGTTTTCACTTGGTGCCAATCCTTTGGACCGGATCAGGCTCCTGATACTCATGTAGCCATCGAATTGTTTGAAGACGGATCAAAAACACGGTTGGTGCTTTTGCATACTGGATTTAAAACCAAAGAAATGGCTGACAATCATGAAAAAGGCTGGAATGCTGGTTTCGCTGATTTTGGAAATGAAATTCAAGATGGTCGCCTTCGTCTACTGCGCACTTTTGAAACATCTGCAGAAAATCTTTATTCCATATGCAAAAACCCTGAAACATTTTTTGCCTTTATGGGCGATCTATCCAAAGGATTCGTGGATTTTAAAGTCGGTGGAAAATATCAATTGCCAACGGCAAAAGGTGAAATCAAAGGCGAATTTTTGGATATCCTTCCCAACCAAAAAATTGCGTTGTCCTGGTTAGTTGGTTATGCTGGACCACTTTTGGATAGCAAAGTTACCCTAACGATAAATAAAAAAGACGACGGTGGTTCAACATTGGAACTTGTTCATTCCGGCCTTCATTCAGTCGCGGACAAAAAGGCCCATCGTTTTGGTTGGGAAACCGTGACTAAAAAAATAAAAGAAAAGGTTGTAAGTTTTCAGTAGAAAAATTTGAAACGATTGATTGGCGCCTAATGGGCGTCATTCGATGAAAACCAAATCTGCAAATCGAATTATTTGCGGTCATCATTAAAAACTTTTCAAACTATTTCCTTAAAGAATATTCAAATGGATTTTCGCTGCGATTCTCAATTTCTTTTTCTATAAACTTGCTTACAAGCAACTTTTGTTTCTCAGATAGCGCCTTCTCAAAGAAATCTCCCTTCATTTCTTTCAATTCCGCGGATGCCGCATTCAAAAGCCGAGAAAAACAACATAGAATGAGTAAAACAAAATTACCTTTCAAAACGAACCCCCTAAAGACTTTTCGATGATGCGACTGAGGCAGACCAGATCGGTACCTCGGATATCTCCTACCAAATCCACCCGCAATTGACCATCAGAAATCTCAAGGATTTGGTCAGATAAACTAATTTTTCGCTCTTCTTGATTGCGTACCAGTATATAGGATTTGCCGGTAATTGAAAGTCGACTTTGAATAAAAAAAATCAAACTATTGAAATCGGAATCAATAAAAAACCTGGAACGCATTTTTAATTCAGAGGTTGGGAGTTTTCCGTGGCCTTTGAAGAAATATGGCGGGTTGCATAGTATTAAATCATAAAACCGCTGGGGTTTTGACTTTAATAGTTCGCTGTAGTTTTCATTTATAAATTGAACTTTTGTTCCCCGACTTTTCATACTAGCTTGATTTTTTTCAAAGTGTGGCCAATAAGCATTTTGAACTTCGAGAAAGTCAAAAACGTAGGGTGCAGTTATTTTACTTTGCCGGCAATGGTAAAGAAAATCCATTCCAACTATGCCGCAGCCAGCACACAAATCAAGGGCACTATCCACTGTGTTCCCGGTTTCCCTGTAGAACTCAAAAACGTGCCGGGCTAAAAACACAGAATCATGCGAAAATTTATAGTCTTCCGGTTGCGAATATTGAAAAGTTGGAAAATAATTTATTGACGTCATGTTGAATTCGACCTGATCCAATCACGGTACCAGAAAAAACTTTTCTTTTTTATGCGTCGTAAATCTTTAAGATCAGTTTCATCACGATTAACATATACCAAACCATATCGTTTTTGATAACCATTTAGCCAGCTTAAGACATCCGTAAAAGACCAAACAAAATACCCTAATGCGGGAACTCCATCTTGAATTGTGGCTTGCATTGCCAAAACGTGGCTTTTTAAATATTCTATTCGAGCATAATCATGAATTTCAGACTCACAAGTGATTTGATCAAAGTCACCCAATCCATTTTCTGTGATCATCAATGGCAGTGAATAGCGATTATAAAGTCGACTAAGTCCAAATCGCAAACCGGCAGGATCGATATTCCAATCCCAAGCTGTTCGCTCTAGAGTTGAGTTTTTTACTGTTTTAAAAAGTCCAGGTATTCCCGAGTCGGTCCCGCTGCCTTTAATTCCCGTAGTATTGAAATGGCCCTCTGTAGTTCCTCCTTCGAGTGGATTTCTTTCATAGGTCAAACTTTGGTAATAGTTTATTCCAATGAAATCTGGTTTACCCATTTTTAATAGCTCAAAGTCGCCCGGCAATATAGTTTGTGCTAAATTGTTGTTTTCCAACCACCGCATTACTGTTTCAGGATAGGTACCCGCAACGTATGCATTAAGCCACCAAGAATTTATAAACTCATCAGCCATTTCGCAGGCCAAAATATCATCAGGGTGCGGTGTTGAAGAATAGCTTGGCGAATAAGCAAAGCTCGGACCGATCATCCCCTTCCTATTCATCTGCCGAAAACTTTGAATGACTTTAGCATTTGCCAAAAGGGCAATATGATTAGCTTCGTAAAACCGTTTGCGATCCTTGACTGCAGGCGGGTGCAATCCGTTTACATAGGCATGCATTAAATGATAATTCTGTTCGTTCCAGGTTATCCAATTTAGAACCCGATCGCCAAAGCATCCAAAAAGAGTCCGACAGAATAGATCAAAATGTTCTATAATCTTTCGAGACTCCCAGGCTCCATATTCCTGCATAAGGCTCTGAGGAACATCCCAATGATGTAAAGTTACAACCGGGACTATTTTATTTTTTAAAAGCTCGTCGATTAAATTGTCATAAAATTTTAATCCGGCTTCGTTAACTGATCCCTCGCCTTTAGGAAAAATCCGCGGCCAACTGACGGAAAATCTATACGCCTTCAACCCCGCTTCTTTCATCAAAGCCACATCGTCTTTGTAGCGATGGTAGTGATCTACCGCGACATCGCCATTTGAGTTTTTAAAAGTAGCCCCGGAATTTTTGGTAAAGTCATCCCATATTGACGGACCTTTTCCGTCCTCATTCCATGCCCCTTCGACTTGATAGGCAGCTGAAGCGGCCCCCCACAAAAAATTATCCATTTATTACTAACTTTCCTTAGCTGTAGTTTAGGTCAAATTTCTCAATTTAAATGTACCTAAGGCCGCTAGCTTAGGCAAGGCACAGAGGTTGCGTAAATTCTCAATTTCATTTGCCCGAATTGGATTCTGGAGACTATTATGCCGACGTGTACAAACTTAGAGACTACCAACAGCAGGCTGTTAATAATGTCATCAGGTTTTTTCAGAAAAAACAAGAGCCTGCCGTTATCGTATTGCCAACCGGAGCTGGAAAAAGTTTGGTAATTGCCGAACTGGCTCGCATTGCTAAAGGGCGCGTCTTAGTTCTTGCCCACGTAAAAGAACTCGTAGAACAGAATTACGATAAATACAAAAGTTATGGTCTATCAGCTGGAATATTTTCAGCTAGCCTAGGCAAAAAAGATTGGGATCAAAAAGCTATTTTTGGTGGCGTTCAGTCTGTCGCTCGCGCGCCGGATGATTTTTTTCATAATTTTTCTTTACTTGTCATCGATGAATGTCATCGCGTCGCCGATGAAGGCTCTACACAATATCAAGAGATAATTAAAAAGCTATTGGATCGAAACCCAGGACTGTTTATTTTGGGCCTAACCGCGACGCCCTACCGCATGGGCCTCGGGTGGATTTATGAATACTCCGAGGCCGGTGAAATCAAAACGGACAAAAAGCGATTTTTCAAACGATGTGTTTATGAATTACCACTTTCCTATATGATTAAAAACAAATTCCTAACTACGCCGGTAAAGGTAGACATCCCCGTCACTAGTTATGATTTTTCAGAACTAACTGACAATAACAGGTCCTATACGATTTCAGAAGTGGAAGAGATTTTAAAAAGCCAAAAACGCCTGACCCCGTTGATTATAAAAAATATTATAGATATCACCGAACGGTTTAACCGCCAAGGTGTAATGATCTTTAGTAGTTCTGTTAAACATGCTGAAGAAATAATGACCTACTTACCGCCAGACGAGTCTAGACTCGTTGTGGGTGATACTGAAATTAAGGACCGAGACAAAATTATTAAGGATTTTAAAAACAAAAAATTCAAATATCTCGTAAATGTTTCGGTTTTGACGACAGGATTTGATGCGCCTCATGTAGATGTAATTGCGATCTTGCGTCCGACCGAATCAAATAGCCTCTATCAACAAATTATTGGACGCGGGTTGCGTTTGTCTGACGAAAAAAAAGATTGTTATGTTTTGGACTACACGGGAATGGGCCATGATATTTTTGCTCCGGACATAGCGGACAAGCGACCTGCCAAAGACACGGTGGCCGTCGTCGTACCCTGCCCCGCTTGCGGTTTTGAAAATGATTTTTGGGGCTACGCTGATGACGAAGGCAACATACTTGAACATTATGGACGCAAATGCCGAGGAGCCACTCAGGATCCCAATACTTTTGAAATTATACCATGTGGGTTTCGATTTCGATTTAAAATTTGTCACGTTTGCGGATCAGAGAATGATTTAACTGCGCGAGATTGTGGCAAATGCAAAGCGATACTAATCGATGCAGACACAAAATTAAAGCAGGCAAAACTTTCAAAAAATGCGCACGTGTTAACACCCGATCGAATTACCTTTGAAGAACGAAAAGACAAAAATTCACAACCTTATTTGGAAATTCGATATTATGATTTTGATGCTAAATATCTTAGTGAAGCTCACTTTTTTTCTAACCCGTCTTCGATTAAAAAATTTAATATCAATTTCTTGCGATCCCATTTAAGGCGACCAGAACTTGCGGCCGATTTGGCGACTCCACAAGATGTCATTCGGTTTCAAAAGCTTTTTCGTCTGCCGGCTTTTGTTATCGCAAGAAAACAGGATAAATTTTGGAAAATAACAGAAAAGGTATTTGCAGAAGAACTTGTTTGAGTACTGTTTAAAGATTTCAATATTGACTCAATCGGATTGAGACATTTTATGAATTACAATCTGAATCGTCTTTGAATCAATTCCCGCAAGATGCAGCAGTTGGTGAGTTTTATTGAAATCGTCAGAGTCAACGGCTTCGAAAAACTCTTCAATTTTGCCAATTTCGGCGAGCTTTTCAAGAACCAAAGTCCCTTCAAAATCACTTTCATCCATATAAAGTCCTAGCTAAATATTTTTCCGCGAATTCCAAACAACCACCTTGCAGAGTTTGATATTAACTACAACTATTGGCTAAGCCAAATAAGCTTATATACAACCCAACTATCAAAAATCCAAGCTCGAGCCAACCGTGAAGCATTGCGAGTCCAAAATAAGCTTGGCCAAACCAAGGCGTAAAAACCCATATAAATAGTGCCAGTAGTCCGCCCAAGACCAAAAGTGAAAACGTCTTTGGGCCGCAATCACCTTTGAGCTCTTCCAAGCTTTTTCGAAAAGATTTTGGAACAATATTTTTATCCAAGCACTGTGGGATGGCCTGTAACCAAATAAAGTAGTGCAGGGAAAGCCCAAAAGAATAGAGAACAATCATTCGATCCCAAACCATCTGGTTTTGCGACCAAGAAGCTAGAACCCAACCTCGGATTTCAAATGACTGTGTAGAGATAAAATTTAAATTGGGCATCGAAATCCAGTTGTCTAAAAAACCGTAAAAAACAAAAAAATGAAATGTCGCAAATAAGAAAGTGGCCGAATACGCCACAAATTTTTCTTCCAATTTTTTAGAAGCACAGATCCAATGTCCAAAAGCTTCCCAATTATGGAAAATCAATGCAAAACCTATAAAAGCCAATGGATCCGCCCAAGCAAGTCCTAAAATTGCAAAAATTGTCATTCCAGTTAGCAAAAAAACCAGCCCATGGCGAATTGAAAAAAATTTTACCCTTATAAATGACAAGGCCGAAATAGATAAAATAATTTCCCAAAAGCCATAGGGAACATCGGGAGGGACCAAAAATTTAGGAACTAAAAAACGAATTCCAAGCGAAAGACTTGTTAGAAATAGAAAGATTTTAAAGATTCTAGTTCTATCTTTTATAAAAGTCCCAACACACCGGCTTAGAAATCGAAAACTCGCGACAAGGTGAGGGTAACCCAGAATCACCGGGCCAAATACAAGTAGTACCAAAGACCAATTTAAACTTAGATACAGGTATAAAATACTGAAAAAAAGAAAGCTAACGCCCAGCCTCCTTGATCGATTAGAATAAACTCTTCGTAATAGCGAGCTTTTTAAAGTTATGCGAAACAATGCTATCCGAAAATTATCCAAGACACCAACAATCCAGTTGGCAGAAAATTTCAGCAAAAAGCTTTGAAGACTTGCCGTACTCATTATTGTTTACAAATCCTTTGGAATGCAGATAATCTCTTGAAGGTAGCGCAAGATCAAGAACACTTTTGACATTTAAATCGAGGAAATAATGGTCCAAAATAAATTAAGGCAAATTACAAATAACTGTCTGCCCAAATTTCTAATCTTATTGCTGATTGGTGGATCTTGTTTTGCAAAAATGGCTGCACCAATGTCAGTCTCAGCGTCCGATACTGTGTCATTTTATAAATCACAGCAAAAAACCAAGAAATTGTCATCAGAAGATTCTAAAAAATTGAATCTGGCATTGTTTGCCCGCGATTTTTTCGATATCTCAGAATTTTTTATTTCTGGATACGGAACTACCACAGAGGAAAAAATCAAAGCGGTGAGTTTGAATTCAATAGCTCGGTCCATAGAAATGGCAATTCAACAAAAATCAAGTTGGGACAATCAAAAAACGGCTAGCGATCTGTCAAAGATGAAGCAAGCTGGTGAGCTGGTTAAAAAAGCGTTAGGAAAGGATTCCTATGTGGTAGCTTGGTTTAGCTATCAAAATGGCGACAAAGGTGAAGCGAAGTCGATTCTTTCACGTGCTTTTGATAATTCCTACAACGAAGTTATGAAGCTAAAAGAATTAACTGGATTTAGAAACGAAAATCCACTTCAGCAAGCTGAATTAACGTCAAAGGCTCTGATTCCGATGGCAACTGATCCTGAAAATAAGTCACGCGAATTACAAATGAAAAAAATGCGTACACACTTGAGTGGGCTTCCAAATATGCAAATCATGACCTAGCCAATGTGCTATTCAGCCATGATAGAAGCAGATCTACGAACTCTAGAAAAGCAATTCGGCGTCAAAATTGATTGGAGCAGTTTTGATGAAGCTTATAATATAAGATCTAAGTACTCACTCGCGATGATTCCTTCAGGATTGGACTCTTTTATTATTAAATATGCCGAAACGCCCGTTCAAAAACGATTGGCGAAAATGGCAAAAGAGCATTATAAAAATGAAATTGATAAAACTTCCATTAAACTTAAAAAATTCGAACAAGATGTAAAAGATTTCGAATTAAAATTAAAAAGCGGATCAAAAGCCAAAGATTTGCCAGATAAATTGGAAAAGCGAATGGCTACAGTTCAAAAGCAGAAAGATAAAATTTTAAATCTTGGAAAAATCGAAGAAAAAGGCGCGACTCGAATTTTCCCAAATTATTACGCCCCAGTCATTGTCAATGGTACTAAAGATCGACTGATTCGGTTGATGAGATATCATCTCTGTCCAAAAAATGGAAAAGAACTCAATACATTCAAATACAATTTATTTAATGCTAGAAAAGATCGACTGTTAGATTCCCAGATTTGGAAACCAATTTTTGGAAAGCAACACGCCCTATTTCCCTTCTATAGATTTTATGAAAGTGTTACCGATGAAAATGGCAAATCAAAGGAAATTTATTTTGAGCCGGAAGATCAAAAAATTATGTGGTCGGCTGCAATCTTTGAAGTATCCAAGATTGATAACGGAATTCTGCACTCCTTCGCAGCCATAACTGACGAGCCTCCAAGCGAGGTTTCTGCAGCCGGACACGATCGTTGCCCAGTTTTTTTGGCACGGGATAGTTTAGATAAATGGCTAAATCCAAATGGCTTTAAAAAAGAAGAACTAATTGCTTTGCTTGGACATATAGTTCGGGCCAATTTTCAAAATAAGGTAGCGTAATTGCTTTTCACTAATTGCGCTATACCAAAAAATCTAGGCCGCCTTTAATGGCTGCAATCTGAGCATCTATGCAAATTGCATCAGTAACCTTCGGACTATCAGGGTACACTTCGGTGGTAGTTGTGTATTCTGCTTCTGAAAATCCAGCACATAAATTTAACTTTTTAAGAGGGTAATTGATTACCCCGTCTTGTTCAATTGCCACTCCGATAATTTTAGCTTTTTCATCTGGAGGCGCGATATGAGTTACTCTTCTTACGGCATCCACAACGGCTTTTTGAAATTCCCTTTGAGGATTCTCTGCATTTCCAACCGCATAAAACCCATCTGGGATTTCTGAAAATTCTTGTGTGATTCCGTCTCGTTTTTCTAAAGCTGGCCTAAATACAGTATTATCTGTATCTGTTGTTTCATGAAGATCAAAGTGGGCATAAGGTTTGACGTTATGAAGCGACATGACGTCCATAAACAAACGACATTCTTCAGCGGGGCTATCTTTAAAAAAGGAGCGATTGGGGTCAATTGCTTTCGAATTCCACCTATTGATGGTTTCATAAGCCCACGGGCTTATGCAAGGCACGCAGACAAAATTAAAACTCTCTAAATAAAGCAACGCCGACGATTGAAAAAAACCCAGCGCCCCTTGCACGCCGCTTGTTTCGTATCCATGCACACCGCCGGTGACTAGTATCGTTTTTTTTTTGACGTCAAAGTTTTTTGATTTGATAAGGAACAAAGGATATTTCTCTGGATTTAAAGACAGCGCGCCATATTGGATTATTTCAAAATTATTTTTCAGCGAATTAATTTTGGTAATAACGTCGCGGGGGTAGGAACGTTTTATAGATTGCTCGGCAAACCAATTTCCTATTTCTTTTTGTCCCCATTTCATTTGAATTACCCTTACCGCGTAAGTTGCAGGACTACGCCTATAATAGTTCCAAAAATAAGAACCATGTTGACTCCAAAGCTCGGTGGAAAAATTCGTTTAGTTGGATTTTTAATGTAGGTGATTGAATAGATTTGGCGAAATACAATAAAGCAAACTCCAAGTACATAGGCCCAAATATGGCTTACGTAATAGGTGAATCCAAGCAAAGCGGGAATAAACACCACGACTTGCTCCATAGTGTTTTGGTGGACGCGGAATAGCCGCTCCCAGGTTTCGTGACCAGTGGTTTTTGGAGGCAACACTCCGTATTTAGGACGAGCAATTCCAGTGCGAAGACCAAAAAACTGAAATTGAACAAGGGCGACCATTATTATTACTATTGAATATTCCAAACTTTACTCCTGGTTCTATTTTGAATTTGACTGGAATTTGTATCGTCATACATTGCTGAACAGATCTCAATCAAAAAGCCACTACAATCTTGAACATAACCAACGATTTGTCCCAAGGCTTTTTCTAAAGTGCACTTACAGCTTGAGCACTGGCTCTTATCGCTTTTGAAAATCCTATTTTTGACCAAAGTCTTACAAACTCGATTTTACCGAACGTCCTAAAGTATCATCTCGTCGGTTAGACTTTTGTCGGATTCGGCTACCTAGAGTCCAATTAACTTAAGAATATGACCTATTTCCCGATGAAGCAATAGATGACCGTTAACAAAAATTTACCCAGCTCTCCATTGGATAAAAACAACGAGGAGCGCCTTTTTAATCGCTTACACTATACCATTCTTGGCGCGGTGATTATTTATATTCCACTGTTTTTTTGGATGGGCGCTCGGGAATCAGCGATGTTTTTGTTTCTTAGTCTTGTCCTATTAAACTCATCGATTTTCATTCTATCCCATACTAATAAACCGGATATTGCACGATTGTTGTTAATTTTTACATGCAATTTAGATTTATTTATTTGCTCGCTTGGCGTAGGTCATGTCGGTCTGCTTCAACTTTATAGTTTTCCATTCATGGCAATGAGTTTGTTTCTTTTTAAATCTAGAAAATGGAATTTTGTAATGTGCGGTGGTTTTTTATCGGTTGCCTCTGGCGTGCTTGTTTCACTAAAGTTTCTGAGCACTGTTGTGGAACACAAGCTGCTTGATAACGCTCAGTCGGACACGTTTGCTTTGTTCAATTTTATTGGGTCTTCGCTGATGACGGGTTCCTTTTTCTATTTTTTCGTTAAAGACTATGTGAAAACAGACAAAATTCAAAACGAACGGGGTCGCCTTTTATCCATACTTGACGCTTCGCCGGATTTTATTGGAATAGCTGATATGCAGGGAAACCTGAAATACCATAATCCCTCTGCTAAAAAATTGATTGGATTACCCAATGATGCTGACATGAGTAATCTCAATATCAAAGACATGCACCCCGAATGGGCTGGCAAACTTGTTGTAAGCGAAGGGATTCCAATAGCCATGTCTGGTCGACCTTGGCGCGAAGAAACGGCATTGCTTCATCGTGACGGACACGAAATTGCCGTTTCTCAAGTGTTGATGTTACATCGCGATGAAAATGGCGATCCCGAGTACCTTTCGACGGTCATACAGGATATTACCGAAATTAAACGAAAAGCGTGTGAAGAAAAATTGGCTCAAGATATCGATCGGTTTTTGGCAACTGCCAACGATCCAAATGAAATCTATCGCGAAGTGTGTCGTGCGGTCAGTCAGTTTTTTAACTTTTCGATTGGAATTTATTGGAAGCTTAGTGAATCGGCTACACATTTGGAGTTTTCTGAATCGTTCAATACTGATGATCAGGCGCATAAAAAGTTTGTTAACGATTCAAAAAAATATTCTTTTAAATTGGGCCAAGGCCTACCTGGTCGAATCTGGATGAAAAGAGAAATTGTAGAATGGGAAAATTTAAACAAAGACGAATCATTTTTACGTAAAGATTTAATTAATTTAAATAAAATTACTTTTGGATTTGGCTTTCCTATTTTGTTTGAGGGGCAATTTTTTGGCTGTTTTGAATTCTACTCTAGCGGTCAGATTAAACTAACAGAGAATTTTACCCAGACTTTAGCTGGTATCAAAAAAAGAATAGCCCAGCGGATTATTTACCTACGCTCCGAGTACAAACTTAAAAACAACGAGCGAAGACTCAAATATGCACTCGAAGGATCCAATGATGGAATGTGGGACTGGGATTTATTGACCAATGAAGTCTATGTTAGTGAAAAACTATCCCGGATTTTCGGAGACTCACAAACAATTCGACTGGGGAAAACGCACACACGAGACGGAATAATTCACCCTGAGGATCTTAAAAGAGTAGACGTTTCAATGCAACTACACCTTAGTGGTCGAACTGAATTTCATGAAGTGGAAACACGAATGAAAACTTTAGACGGAAATTATGTTTGGATTTTAACTCGCGGGAAAATAAGTGAGCGTGATCTAACGGGCAAACCTATTCGAATGACTGGAGTTCACATCGATATTCAGCGAATAAAAGAAATTCAATTAAAATTGGAAGAGGCTGAAAAGCTTGCGACGTCGGCCGCAAATGCCAAAGCTGAATTTTTAGCAACCATGAGTCATGAAATTCGCACGCCCATGAACGGCGTTATTGCAATGAGCGGCCTGCTGCTAGAAACGCCACTCAATCCAGAACAAAAAGAATTTGCTAATACAGTAGTTCAATCGGGAAAAACTCTACTTATGTTAATAAATGATTTGCTCGACTATTCAAAGATTGAAGCAGGGAAAATGGATATCGAAGAATTTGAGTTTGATTTCAACTCGTTTCTACGCGAGTTATCAAAGCCATTTTACTATTCCGCTGAAAAGAAAAAAATTAAATTCGCTATTGAAACAAAAAGTTTTAAGAAAATGATAAAAGGCGATTCAGGCCGTATTGGACAAATAGTTAGCAATCTAGTATCTAATTCTATTAAATTTACTAAAGACGGTGAAATTCGTATCAAGGCCGATTTAGTCGAACAAAGAGACACTACCCAATTAACTTTATTGGTAGTGGATACCGGCATGGGTATTCCTGAATCTGCAAAGGCCAGAATGTTTCATGCATTTTCACAAGCTGACAATTCAATCAGTCGCCAATTTGGTGGCACGGGACTAGGTTTATCAATATCCAAACGCCTTGTAGATCTAATGAACGGCGAAATTAGTTTTGAAAGCGAAATCGGCAAGGGCACTACTTTCAAAGTCACCCTGACTCTTAAAACAGGAACTGATATTTCACAAGAATACCATCCAGAAATTCTGCAAGAAAAAAATCAAGTCGGAGGGCGAATATTGGTAGCAGAAGACAACCCAGTCAACCAGCTTATCATTTCAAAACTGCTCGAAAATTTGGGTTGTAATTATCTTGTAGTTTCCAACGGCAACGAGGCTTTGGATGCGCTCAGACTGTCGCCTTATGATCTGATATTGATGGATTGCCGGATGCCTGAAATGGATGGCTATGAGGCCACGGCCAATATTCGCCGTTCAGAGACGTTAGAAAGTAAAATACCAATCATCGCTTTGACTGCCAACGCTTCCAAAGAAGATGAAAACAGATGCAAAGCAGCCGGAATGGATGCCTATTTGACCAAACCGGTTGCGAAAACCGATCTTGAAAAAATGCTAAGACGATTTATTTCCGAAAGCGCAAAAACTAGAGGCTCCGGAGCCGCCTAGTGGGCTTACTGAGGAAGATCAAAAAGAATATACTCAGACCCTTTTGTCCATTTTAAATCCAATTCTTCCATGCCGCTCACTCCAGCGCCATCACCGGCTTTTAACATAGTCGTTTCTACAGTAACTTCGCCCCTGATTACCTGAATCCAAACCTTTCGGCGGGCAGAGGTTTTGAGACGTTTTTCACCGGCCTCCAAAGCGTTGACTGCATACATATCCACATCTTGGTTGATCATGACGGATCCGTTGCGGCCGCTGTGTGACGCTACCAAAATTAAATCGTTGCTCGCGAATTCTTTAGCAAACGATTTCTGATCGTAGCTAGGAGCCATTCCCATTTTATCAGGGACAATCCATATCTGTAAAAAATGAGTCGTTTTGTCTTTGAAATGATTGTATTCAGAATGCCGAACGCCAGTGCCCGCGCTCATACGTTGAACTTCGCCGGGTTTTATAACTGAATCTGTTCCCATCGAGTCACGGTGTTCAATCGCACCTTCAATTACGTAAGAAATAATTTCCATATCGCGATGTCCGTGGGTTCCAAAACCAGTACCTCCGTCGATGCGATCTTCATTGATTACCCGAAGAGGGCCAAATCCCATGAATTTTTCATCATAAAAATCGGCAAAGGAAAAAGTATGTTTTGATTTTAGCCAGCCATGGTTAGCATCGCCCCGATCAATTGATTTTCTTACTTGAATCATAAATTGCTCCTTTTGTATGACCGTTAACTTACCCTAATATACGCCTTGCAGTGGCTCCATGATAATAATCATTTTTTATATTCTTGATCTGTTTTTTAGATCATGTTTTAGTGGGTTTAGGGGCCATAATGAATCTAGAGCAACTAGAGGCAGTCAATGCCGTAGCAGAATTTGGCAGTTTCCGGACCGCTGCTGACAAACTGAATCGTTCGCAACCGGCACTGAGCGCGACGATAAAACAGCTCGAAGAAGAATTTGAAATTCTGATTTTTGATCGCACTGATTATCGTCCAAAATTAACGGACGCGGGTTCGGCTTTTTTAAAAGTCGCTAAAGTGACCCTAGAATCTGCGAACTACACCACTCGGGTTGCTACCGAGCTGGGTAAGAAAAAGGCGGATACAGAGCTTTCTATTTCTATTGATCCACTGGTTTCTAATAAATACATCGAATGGATTGCACTGGAATGTTCGCGCCCAGTCTTGCCGGTGAATCTAATTATCGATCATTCAATTCTAACTGAAAATTTGCAGGCCCTGCTGAACGGAAATCTCGATCTAGCTATCGGCCAAAAGCCAGATACAGCAGGGGCTATAGAGTCGATCCACCTAGAGAATATTTTACTATTTGGAGTCCTTTCGCGTCGACTCCTTCAGGAAAAGAAAAAGGCTACGAAATCATTACTAAAGCAATACCCGCAGATTCTAGTTTACAATCGAAAAGCCAACGAATCCGCAAACGATGCTTTTTCCAATCTTATTGGGCACAAAATATTTGTCCCCGATCATCATACAAAATTGAAGTTAATAAAATGTGGAATTGGCTGGGGCCGAATTTCAAAAAGCGAATTTGAACGAAACAAAGAATTTGTCCAAATTGAATATGACCTCTGTAAGCCAGTTAATTTGGATTTGTGTTTACTTAGACCAAAGCTTAGGCCTATCAGCGCCATTGCACGGGCTGTTTGGAAAGCGTTTGAGGAAAAATCTTAATAACTTGTTGTCTTCAAAATTTAAATAATCTTTTTAGAAAGCTCTATCGAGCGTTGCAATAATTTAAACGATTGCTCATGCAAGTTTTCATTATTTTTTACATAATCCATATTATGCTCCATTTCTTCCGCAGACCATCCCAAGGAATGGGCGACGAACGGAAACTGAGGCACTACCCCAGGGTGCGATGACAAAGGCTCGGCTGAGTTTTCAAGGGCGGAGCCAGTTTTATGATTAAACTGCCAATAGTGCCAAGGGCATTCAATGCAACCTTTTTTAAGTTTTCCTTTGGCAAGGGGACCGCCCATGTGATTGCATTTATTATTAAGCGCCCCGAAATTACCATCATGAAAACTTAATACGACTTTTTTATTATCAAATTCAAATTCTTTTAAAAAACCGGATGATTCAAGCTCATCAGCGAGGTCTTCCGCGATTCCTACAAAAAACCAATCCCCAACCTTACTATTTGTATTCATAAATGAAAAATAGCACGGGAGTCAGCTAATTTCAAGAATTCAAGAAATGCCCTTTCGAAGTAATCGACATTACAAATTATTTTAAACCCTCGATCAAATTTTTATAATTTTTAAGACCTTTTTCAAAAGGCTTGCCCATTATCGTATCCATCATCAATCCAAAGTATCGTTTAAAATAGGATAGATCTTGATCAAACGTCCACTGCATCTCTGTAATTGAATCCGATTTGGAATTCAAAATCCAACGCACCATTCCTTCGCCCGCCATAGGTTTATAGAATTCCATTTTTAAATTGATATTTTTATTTGGTTCAATTGCAACGATTGTCATTTTACCTTCTCCCGTTTTTTTGCCGACCCAAGAAAGTGAAGATCCAATTCCGTCTCCGGTTATATTGGTTTTATGAGTTTCGTCCCCGTCTGGGAACGGATTCCATTTGTTGTATTCTTTTAGATCTGTCAGTTTTGAAAAAACAACCGCGACTGGCGCATTAATTTCAATAGATCTCGACATTGAAAATTTAGACGACAAAAAAACAGGGAGAATCAAAATGATCAGAACCATCAGAATCAAGGTAAAAATTGATTTTTTGAACACAAATATCTCCTTTAATTTTATTTAATGAATTTCTAAATACCAATAAACTCTTTCAGTTTATTTCATCGAATGTAACCCTATAACATTGCTTTCAGTGTCAATAACCAAAGATATAAAGCCATACTGACCGATGGAAAATTTAGATTTATCTATTTTTCCACCATATTTTTCGACACGCTTTTCTTCAATAAGGCAGTCTTCACTTCCAAAATACACTATCGTACTTATACCACTTGGTTTTAGACCTTGCATTTTTACAAGGGAACCCGAACAACCCCAACTTTCGGAATCAGATGGGAACCCCCACATTTCTGTCACAGGAGCGTCCGACATTTTTGTTAAAGAAATATTAAAAACTTTTTCATAAAACGCTTTTGCACGTTCCATATTATCAACGTATATTTCAAACCATCTAATCGGATTTTTCATATTGTAAGCTTGCAACAATCCCAAAATAAAGCAAACGATTTAATACCAATTTTTCACTGTCGCCTATTAAAACTAGAGTAGACTAAATCTTGAATGGTTCCCCAGTGCGTCCTGTGTTTTGATTCAAAACAGTTTATTTTTAGTTCGAAATCTGAATATTGCAAAATGGCCAAACCGCTGCATTTTTCTGATCCCGTTTTTGAAAAGGAACTGGCCTGGGTCTAAGTATTTCAAAAGGAATTGCCGAAGTTAAAAAATAGCTTAGCATATCGCTTGCTAAAACGAAGCCTCTAAAAATGCTCAAGCGAGAGGTCTCTATTGCTTTGCACGCCGAACCACTTCGAGATGTGACCACGTGGTTTCATCATTGTGGACGCATTTCCAAAATATTTCTCTCGCTCTTCACGAAAAAATTAATATTTCAAAATCGGGCGGAAATGTTACAATATAATAAATAGGCGGCACAACTTATCAATACTGAAAAAGTAAGCGCCATTCCTGTCACTCGATATTTGAAATTTTCTTTTTTTTGGCTCAATCCAAAGGCGTGAAGAATTCGACCCAGAACTAAACAAAGACCTTAAAGATGAATAAATAAAGGATGATCCTTTTGTTGCTCGACCAAAAAAATCATCAGCAGTGCAAACGGCGTATATTCAGAAAAATTAGAATGCACGCGCATTGCGCGTAGCATTTTTGCATTAGTTCCCTACCTTATGCCTTGTCGAAGGCCATTTTCAATTTCTTAATATCAAGCTTAATCATTTTCCACATTTCTGCTGTCATGGCTTCCTTTTTAGCTTTGTTTTTCGTGGTGTTCCACTGATCAAACGCTGCTGGTACAATCTGCCATCTGACTCCGAATTTGTCGATCAGCCAACCGCACTGAACGGGTTTGCCGCCACCAGCCACTAGTTTTTTCCAATAGAAGTCTATTTCGCGTTGGGTTTTGCAAGGGACCACAAATGAAATGGACTCGTTGAACGGCATTTCAACAAAGCCATTCAAGAGCATTAGCTTTTGACCCAAAATTGTTAAATGCGCGGTCAGTACCGAACCCTCCTTGACGCCCATAGGGTTCTTGCCCCAATAGGAAAAAGCCCCTACTTTTGTCCCTTTGAAAACAGATTTATAAAATTTCACCATTTCAGCAGCGCTACTATTAGACCAAACGCAAGCATATGATTTTATCATTTGAGCGATCTCCTTTGCTCAAAATCTACCCCAGCAAATTGAATGGATCTACATGCCATGCGTAAAATCAAAGTTAGCAAGCCACCTATCGTTCCAAATATTTATACCCGGGTAATATTGACTTTTGTGTTTTATACGGGTAATATCTCAAGAAGAGGTTTAAAATAGAAAAATTTGATCGACAATTCTACACCGCTTTCGACGGCCATAAGTTAATTGCTCAAGGTGCCTTGGATGAAGTCGTGCTAAAAGTTAAAA
Source organism: Pseudobdellovibrionaceae bacterium (assembly GCA_043745515.1). Taxonomy (GTDB): domain Bacteria; phylum Bdellovibrionota; class Bdellovibrionia; order Bdellovibrionales; family Bdellovibrionaceae; genus UBA2316. Next base: position 49,215 of record JAYTTH010000316.1, read on the forward strand.
AAAGACAGCTTTCCCATCCTCAAGCGGCTGTGCTTGTATTTAGTGACTCGACAGGAAAGCAAATGGATTTTGATCTGCGCGGTTCAGACAAAGAAATCCTACAAAGACTTGAAACGTTCATCGCGCCAAATATGAAATCACCACCGACCGCCGGTCCTGGGCGCCCCAAGCTAGGTGTGGTCGCAAGGGAAGTTTCCCTATTGCCCAAACACTGGGAGTGGCTTTCCACACAATCCGAAGGAGCTTCTGGAACAATCCGCAGATTAATTGACTCCGCTAGGTCTTTTACAACCCCGGCAATCCGGCTAAAGCAATATCAAGAAAGAACTTACAAATTTATGGAAGCCATCGCCGGAAATCTACCTGGCTACGAAGAAGCACTTCGCGCGTTGTATTCAAAAAACAAAACAAAATTTAGAGACCATATTTCTGCTTGGCCACAAGACGTTAGGGCCCACGCTATCGAGCTAGCAAATCCAGTATTTGAAACTGAAAAGTAATTTACTTGGATAGGCATTTTGATAGTGTATTCTAAAATTTGGTGAAAAACAGGGACAATATGTCAGTTATAAATGATCGCTTTCTAAAATGGCTCAGCGCTGGAGCCGGTATAATCTTGGGTGGCATTTTATTATTTGGAATTGATTACTATCCGGTTGCAGTGGATTTTTTAAATCGTATTCCAGATCAAAACCAAGAAAAATTTTTAGATATGCACACTCATGTTGCTTGCCTTGGCCCCGACGTTCCTGTCGAAACAGACTGTTACGTATCGCCTGATATGCGTAGTAGCTACAAATTTTCAATTTATCTAAAAGCGTTTGGGATGACGGAAGAGTCCTTAAAAACCGAAGGCGGCCTTGCCATTTTTGATCATTTAGCTGAAAAAATCCAATCGTCCCAGCGGATTAAAGCCGCGGTAGTTTTGGCAATGGATGGATTTGTTAATCGCACCACTGGAGCTTTGGATTGGCAAAATACACAAATCTATGTTCCCAATGAGTTTGTACTCAAAGGTCTTAAAGACAAACCACGAGGCGTTTTTTATTTTGGCGCCAGTGTGAATCCGTATCGCAAAGATGCGCTTCAACGCCTAGTGCAAATGAAAAATGAAGGTGCGGTTTTAATTAAGTGGATTCCTTCTATTATGAATATTGATCCGGCCGACCCGCAATTGATAGAGTATTATAAAAAACTGGTTGAACTGGACTTGGTGCTTCTAACCCATACAGGACGCGAATTAAGTTTTTCAGGGGCCAAGGATGAACTATGCGATCCCCTGAGATTAAAATTGCCACTCAGTTTAGGAGTTAAAATCATTGCGGCTCATGTGGCAACAACCGGTGAAAATCAAAACGAATCTGATTTTTCAAGACTTTCAAAACTGATGGACGAACCCAAGTATAAAGATCAATTGTTTGCGGATATTTCCGCAATCACTCAATTTAATCGAATTAAAATGTTAAAAGGAATTTTAAAAAATCCCGTGTTTAAAGGGCACCTAGTGAATGGCACAGATTGGCCCTTGATTGAAGTCAGTGTGGGTATCAACTCTAGCTTGAGTTTAAATTTAACGCCGTATCACTTATACAATCTGCCCTTCTTGAATCTTGGACTTGATAGTTCACAAATTAGGATTTTAGATTCTATTTCTAACACATTTGATCGTGACGTTCGAATGAAAGAATTTTATGGAGTTACAACTGAGATCTTTGGTCTTGCTGAAAAAATTCTAACGCTACCAAAAAACCCGTATTAGTTTTTTTTTCTCAAATTTAAGTTATAACTTTACTTAGCACCCAAAGTTATCGATTGGCATTTCTGCGCGGTTTTGCTGAAACGGTTTTCTTTTGACTTTCTCGGTGCGCTTCCAAAACAGCATCTTCGATTCGCTTTGCGCGAGTTTCAGCCTTCGAGGAATCGTCAATTCGTCTAATAATAAAGTTCTTTTTTCCAGCCGTTAAGTCGTCAAAATTCAAAGTCATACCTTCAGCACGAAGGGCAGTTGCCAAGTCTTTTGGAATTTGAATATCAGCACGGTCAAGAACAGTGATGTTCACTTTTACCTTGTCGCCTTCTTTTAGATCTGCTTCCTTGCGAACCTTAGCCCTGACTCGGATATAGTGTTGGCCTTCCCCTGCCGGAAATAGGCTCACTTTGAAGGGCTTTGAACTATTAACACGAGCCATGACCATTACAGCTGCCTTGGTTCCTAATGCCTTAGTGACAGCGGCAGGAACCGGAATGGCGCAATAGTCCATTCCTTCAGCCCAGTTTTCAAGTCGAGAATTGAACGCCAGTTGTTTTCCAGTTATGCCATGTTTCCGTTTTGCCGCCATTTTCATTTGATACTACTCAATAAAATTTTTGGTGTCTAAGTAAAGTTCGATGTCGGAGGGTGGATTTTAGGGAAATACCTCTTGAAACTTCAAGTTGTTTAATCACGCCCGCGTACAGCTTTCGAAAAAGCAAACAACAATAGAAGCGCACATGCCATCATGGCCGCGCCGGCAAGCTGATGTGATGATAAAGATTCACCTAAAAAAATAAAAGCTCCCAGAATGCCAAAGACGGGTTCGCTGTACTGACCCAATAGATCTAGCTGCATGTTCTTTCTCAAAGCATAAGAATGTGCAAAAAAAGCCGACGGTAAAAGAAGTGCTAAACTAATTGTCGATCCTACTGTCGCCGTATTCCAACCATTGCAGTTAATCGATCCTTTCGTTAAAGCAATCAATGCAAATACAAAAAAAGAAAGAGTGTTGGTCGTTGCGCTAATTTCGATATCGCTTAATTCAGTCTGCCAATTGTGAATGATCCATGTGAAAAAAGACCAGGTCAAAATACTTCCAAACAACGCCGTTAAGCTTAACGAGCTCACTTGAGAGGCCGAAAAAAAATCCACAAAAATCAAAGTGCCTAAAATAGCTAAGCTGCAAATAATGAAAATTCGAATTGAAAAGTGAACCCTCATAACAAAAAGACTTATCACCGGACAAAGCGCGTAAAAGAAAACATACCAACTCACAGGCACAGCTTTCAACGCGAAGACTTGAAAGTAGTAATGGATTGAAATCGTTCCGATACCCATCAGTACGTAAGAAATCTTCAAGCGGCGTATTTTAGAAATCGCTTTGTAAAGAAACGGAAGAAAAAACAACGAAGATAGACCTAACCGAATCAATAAAAAACTAACTTCGTCAATATTTTGAAGGCCGATCTTCGCTAAGATTGGAGACAAGCCCCATACCAAATTAGCAAACAGCACGGCCAATACAGAAAAATTCATATTGTCTCCGATGGCAAAGCATAAAATGCTTTTTGCTTTCCTTGCGACGTAGCCATTTGAATCGATTCAAGATATTGTTTTACGGCCACTGGTGAACCCGAAACAATTCCAATCCAAGACCAATTGTCTTTTCCCATAGCCGGAACAGTATTTCCGAAATCTAAGATTTGTGTTACGAATACATCTTTTTTTGGACTTGAATCTAAATTTAAGAACATTGATTCTTCTTTTAAACCATGGCAACAGAGATTGACATCTGGGGCTGATGATTCCAAAATTCGCCGATTTCTTTTTCGGGAAATAGCGTGATTTTAAGAACTTCAGTGAATATGTCCACAGGCGAAGCGTTATAGGCCGAAGATAAAATTTCACCGATTCCGCCACCGCCCAATCGACCTAAATTGGCATCGATCACAAAAGCTTCATTTTGATTGACCATCAGCTCGATATGAAAAAAAGCATTTTGAATTTCACTAGCCTTAATCAAATCAAATACTTTTTCATACGCTTGATTCTTAGTCGTAACGGCCAAACGATGTTCATAAGGAAATCCCGCCCAACTTTCGGTGTTTAATATCTTACGGCGACCCGTGCATCCTAAAATTTGGGCTTCTCCATTTCGTACAAAACCTTCGAGGCTAACAAGTTCTCCAGAAATATAAGCCTGAACCATCCATTCATCAGGCTGCAGATGATTTGGAATCTGCAAATTCTGAATGTGCTGGCTATAAATTTCAACTGATTGCTCCGCATTTACAATGCAAACCCCGATGCCTCCGGCCGTACACCGCGGTTTAAAAATAACCATTCCATATTTTTTTCTGAAATCCTCAATCTGCTTGAGTGGAATTCTATTTTTATTAAAGCTGAGCGAGGGAGGGCCTAGAATCCAAACCCCGCACCTTTAATGCTTGCGCAAGCTCGACAACCAGGTGAAGTCGAGAATCCAGAAATGTAGTTACAGCTTCAATCATCCAAACTTGAGCACAAATAAAGCAAAGCATTTCAGATACCGAGGTTGTATTTATATCGAAGTAATCAAATTCTTGAATTTGCTTCAAGGTATCGCTTTGATAGTTTTTTATCTCGACTAGAAAAACAGGTTCAAAACCAAGATTTCTAATCGAATTTCCCGAATAGCGGGCACCAATATCGGATGTTTCAACTACAATTATTTTTTTTCGACTCATACGAGCTCCTCGTGGTTAAGATTTAAAACAGGATGAAATTGCGGAATTTCTGGAAGATAAGAACAACTCGAAAAAACTTTTGCAATGAAGGATCTAAACTAAAACCTTCTATTTGATTCCATTGCACTTTTGTTTTCATCCATTCGAGTACAAGCGTGTCTTGAGCTTCACGGGTCGTCTGCATAAGTACTTTTTTTCCTAAACTTTCAATTTCAGTAGAAATTTTATTATAAAATTTAGGCAGGGCCTTGATGTATAAATTCCATTTTGATCCATCGACTTGAAAAATACTAAATTGATTTAACTCGTTCCAAAGATAGGCTGAAATCCAAGAGTCATTATCCTGATTGATCCAGGCCGGATGACTTTTCGTCAAATGGAGATTTCCGTGTAGACGAAAGCTTCTTCGCTTTTATCGAAGATTCTCGCGAATTTCTAATAATAATGTGTGGCCCATAGTCCCTCGCAAATAGTTTCGAGAGGGTTAATTTCAAGTTTTAGGCCAGTCTTTTTTCGGCTAGGATCGAATACAATAATAGATGACTAACTTTCATTCCGAATTTCGAGAAAGTTCGTTTTAATTTTAGGAGTTTTAAGGAAATCAATTTAGCACGAAAGTGTTACCGATGTCTTCGGCACAGACCCAGGGAAAATGGTGGAGACGAAGACTCAGAAGTCGAACCCGTGATTCATCTTCGAATCGTTATTTAATTTCAAGCTGTACAGATGGATATTGCTCTTCGTAATTTTCACCGTCACATCCAAAATACGTGACCGTTCTTTTGGAAAAATCGACATCATAACTTACGACTCCAGCTTTCCAAGTGGCCGCCAAAAATTCAGGAAATGTACTTTTCCCTGCCTTATCAATTCGTAGTGCATGAATGAGTGCTTCACGATCAAAATTTGAAACGTCAAATGTGCCTAAAGCGAGAGGTTCTCCCTGCATAACAACAGGACCTTCTTCTGTTAAAAACAAACTCTGACAAGACGGAAGTGACCAAATATTTCGAGTCACACCAGATTGCCGCATGACCTCCGCCAGGTAAGGAAATCCACCTATCTTTGGTCGAATCTTAATTGCAAGCTTTTGTGCTTCTAGCAAATTCGCAATCGCTTTACTCATATCAGCCGACCTTTCATTAAAAACCAAGTTCTAAACTGCGGGAACTCTTGAGGACGACCCGAGTTCTCAAACTCTGAATTTGGTGGAAGTGTATCCACTGAACCTTACTGCTTTAAATTACAAATTTGACTTACTGTCGGGGCAAAAATAAGTCAATCTGAGCTCGGCTTTTTGAACGCTATATGCAGGAAAAATAGGAACTTATCAACTAAGAGCCCAAACAAAAATACTCGTAGCGAAGATACCAAGAATCGTTCGCACAGCATGTAACTTTCCCCAATGCCGAATGAGATCAACAGTAGTTGAATTGATCTCGGCTTCTTTAGTTGCAAGAAGTTTTTGATTCGTGGGCATGATAACAAGCAGAGTATAGGGCCAATTTGCAAGAATAAGAACTGCGCCAAAAATCCAACGCCAGTCCTGTGATTGAGTGTAGGCATAGATACCTGCTAAGCCAGAAAGCACAGCTAAAGTGGATTGCATGATAAAGCCACTTTTGTAGCTAGGCGCCCATTGTTTTAAAAGCTGCTTAGGTTCCAAGTTCAGACGAGCAGGCTGCTCAGCGAAATTTATGTAGAATGCAGCACCAGCAAAAAGGGCAGCGAAAACCAATGCGAATAACCCAGCTAAAATCATATTTCTCCTTAAGAAATGCCTTACGCTGTAAAACGTGAGACAAATGGTGGAGGCTGAAACAGTCCACTAAAGCTTTGAAACTATTGAGCATTTAAAAGTGCCCATATACCGCACCCTATATTCCAATCAGTGCCTCAAAATATGATCTAAAATCAATCCTATTTCCGCTGAGTCAGCCTTGGTGAAAAATGACATTATTATTGAAAAATGTCAAATTATACCGAATAATAAATCATGACTACTGCACAGCAATCGAAACTAAAAAAACTTGGACCATTTTCAATCGCACAAGCGAAAGAAATCGGCATCAGTCAGCAAGAGCTTTCCCTACTGGTCAAAGAAGATAAAATTATTCGAATGGAGCGAGGGATTTACCTGCACCCTGAAGCAGATAAATCGAGAGAGCTTGATTTTAAAATCGCTTGTGCGAAATTTGGTCCCAAATCTGCGGTCGGAGGACTATCAGCCCTTTTCTATTATAATCTAGCCGATCAAGTCCCGCAGCAAACTTGGGTCATAGTTCCGCCCAACAAGCGGGTGATTTCCAAAAACTACCGCCTTATTCGCACAAAAACCCCTCTAAAACACGGCATCATCGAAGGTGACAGGTTCCGCATAGTCTCTATTGAAAGATCTATTGTAGAGGGCTTTAAGCTCGCCAGTAAAATCGGCGAAAGAACAGCGATCAAGGCAGCTCGCACCGCCATCCAACAAAAACTCACAACGCTGAATAAAATTGGAAAAATGGCAAAAAACCTTGGTCTGGATTCAAGCCTCACTAAATACTTCGAAGTGATCATTGGGGCCATATCATGACAACAAAATCAAAAGGCGAATCCATACGAACAAAACTGACTAAACTCTCGGCGAAACTTGGCGTCAGGTATGAAAATATAGTGACAGTTTTTTGATCGAGCGATTAGTCGCTAGATTTATTTCAGATAAATCATTGGCAAGCCATCTTGTTTTCAAGGGTGGATTTGTCGGCTTGAAGATTTACGAATCACCAAGATACACCGTGGATCTAGACGCTTTGCTGGTAAAATCCAATATCGAATCCACTTTAAAACTTGTAAAAGAAAAAGCAGAGTCCGATTTAAATGATGGTGTATGGTTTCGCTTTGAAAGTCAGGTCGATCTAGCGACACAAGGTGAAGTTCTAAAGAATCTTCAAAAAGCACAGATTGTTCATTTTGATTTGGGTATTGGTGATCCAATTACTCCCGCTCCCCAACAAGAAAAAACGTCATCACTGCTAAGTGAAAATTAAGAAATCAGTTGGTCAGTTTATTCAATTGAAACTATTTGTGCAGAAAAGCTTCATGCACTGATTTCTCACGGCGATCAAAACTCTAGATCAAAAGATGTTCATGATCTTGCGATATTTTTACCGAAAGCCGACGGTAAAGTTCTCAAGGAAGCGATTACAAAGTGTTTTGCTTTTCGCAAAACTGATGTGCCGCCAAGCTTTTTAAATGTCTTGAAAAAACTTGATACCACAAGACTTGAAAAAGGATGGGCCAGTGCCGTTGCGTCAGTTCATGAGGCTTCAAGTTTTAAAGCGATGTTTAAAACTGTGCTGGATCAAATTTCTGGTTGGGAAAGCTAAAGTCTTACAAACCGCCTGTAAGGGATTCGATTAATTCCTAAGCCACTTTTAAAATATATTTTATTCCTCATTGATGACACCAGTCTTCAGCCGCCTTTTTCTTTAAAGCGACATTGGGATCGTCCTTAAGGTGGCTTCCCTTAATTTCGACAAGCTCTAATTCTGCTTGATTTTTTCTTCGCACAAAAAATGGTGGAGGCGGAGTCGCCTTCGTAACTCGTTGATACTATACACTTAATTTTTTGGTGTCCAAGTAAAGTCCAAGTTGGTGTGGCGTATTTTGATGATATCGTTGGTGAGAAGATGGGATATGGCGGGAACTACATTTCCTTCGTAATGATCTTCTCGATTCTTTTATCTGGAATTAACCAAATCAGGGCCACTAACGTGTATATTGCAAACGACACTTTCGGCATCCAAAATGAGACAGGGATTCCTAAAATATAGCATCCCAAGGAAATATGTTCTTTAAACTTGTTTCCAATAGCCTTGTGAATAGTTGAATCAGAGTCGTGATTCTTTAATAAGCTTAATGGGACGAAGTAGTAACTAACTGCACAACCCAGCAGTATTATTCCATAAAGCGTAACAGTCATATCTTCGAAGTGGTTTTCCCCCATCCAGCCCGATGCGAATGGAATAAGTGACAGCCAAAAGAGCAGAAACATATTTGCCCAAAGTACACGCCCATCAACACTTTTGACGGATTGAAACAGATGATGGTGGTTATTCCAGTAAATGCCCACGTACAGAAAGCTAATGACATAGCTCAAGAAAACAGGAAACAAGTTGAAAAGTGCTGACAATGAAGCTTCATGCGGCACTTTTATTTCTAGAACCATAATAGTGATAATAATTGCTATCACACCGGCACTAAACGCCTCTAAACGACCTTTATGCATAGCCGCACTCCCACTGTGCTCCCAAGATAATTTCGGGGGAGCCATCCATCTTTTACTTATTTAATGCTTTTATAATTAATTGCGCAACGGCTTTGCCAGAGTTTTGCTGTTGACCAGTAATAAGGTTCTTATCTTGGATCGCAAATGGCGAAAACGCAGGCTTGGCAACATACTTTGCGCCTATTTTTTTTGCCTCGTCCTCAATCCTAAACGGCATTACCTTCTGACCGACTACTTTATCTGCAAAATCTTCTTCAGAGTTGGCAAAACCAGTCATCCGTCTGCCCTTAATAAAGGGCTTTCCATTTTTATTCTTTAAATCAAGTAGCAAAGCTGTACCATGGCAAAGTGCCGCCGTAGGTTTGCCCGTGGTGTAGAAGTCCATAAAGAGTTTTTGCAATTCATGATTATTTCTAAAGGTAAACATTGGTGACTGACCACCAGCAATAACGATGGCTTTATAGTCCCCCAGTTTGACTTGCGAAATTGGCATCGTATTTTCCCAAAGTTTTGCTAACTCTGGCGTGTTTATAAAACCCATAGTAATCAAATCATGCTTTGAATATCCCGATTTATCACGAGGATCACTGTAGGCATCAAGCTCAACGTTCCCACCACTAGGGCTGGCAATTTCAACAGTATAGCCTGCTTCGGTAAATTCCAGGTAGGGATGGGTAAACTCTGCACCCCAAAAACCAACTGGCCAACCTAGTGTCGTCGACTTAGACGGGTTTGCTACCACTATTAAAATTTTGCCTTTTGAAACTTGCTGATCTGTCGCATGTGCGCTTGAAGCAAAGACAGATAGAAGTGCTGTAATTAAAATTTTCTTCATTGATGATTCTCCTTTTTTTAATTTTCTTTCACGAGCGAAAATGCAAATTCTCGACCCATGCCGAATTTATAAGCCGTCTTGATCCATAAAAGTGCGAATGGCTCTAAAAGGCGGCTCGACTTAATGTCCCCAGCCTCAAGCGGCTGAAATCCAATTTCTTGGATAAGATTTTGGGTTTTGTGACGTGCCTCTTCGTCATTACCACAAAAGTACATAGCTACTTTTCGATCCTCTATGGTTGGATTGGCCATTATATTGAATCCAACCGTATTGAATGCTTTTATAACTTTTGTCTTTGGTAAGCTTCTCTGCAAGGACTCGCCACCTGAATCATCACCAGATATGACAAGACCAGATAGGTCTATTTTCAGCGGATTCGTGCAGTCGACTAATATTTTTCCTTCAAGATATTTAGAGTATTCCTTAGCTACTGCTTCTACTGAATTCCAAGGTGTAGCTAAAAAAACAATCTCACTGCTTTCAATAGATTCCAGCACGGACATGACCTGAGCGTTTGCACCGATCGACATTGCGAGTTCATTTACTTGCAAGTTCGATATATCCCTTGCCCCAAGAAACAGAGAGTGGCCCTTGGCGCCAAACCTTTTTGCAGGCGTACCGCCAACTTGCCCTGTGCCGATAAAACCAATTTTCACGTTTAATCTCCTTTAATTAACCTAATTATGACCTCTATTTAAATTGAAACAAGATACTTAATATGGGAATACTTGTTCCATATTATGGAACAATACCCAAATCTAGAATCAATTTTTCTTTTTATAAAGGTTGTCGAGTCATCAAGCTTCTCTAAAGTAGCCAAGCAGCAAAACGTACCTAAGGCTACCCTCAGTAGAAAAATCAATCAGCTTGAAAAATTTTATGGCGCTCAACTGCTTGTCAGAAATACTAGACACATTCAGTTGACTGAAGTTGGACGTGAAATTTTTCACAAATCAAACTCACTTTTGTCTTTACTTGAGGAAACTAAAGCCGATGTTTCAAAAAAAAAAGAACTGCCACACGGTCTTCTAAGAGTTACTGCAGGAGTGGAGTATGGCTTAAGCGTGGTTTCGCCTTTGGCAAATGCGTATTTAAAGAAATTCCCTGATATAAACGTAGAACTCGATCTGACTGGACGTAGAGTTGATTTGATATACGAAGGATTCGATCTTGGCGTAAGAATTGGTCCTCTTGAGGACTCGTCACTCGCAGTGCGAAAAATCGGGTCTTTTAAATATGGTCTTTTTTGTAGTCCAAAATATTTTAATGAAAACAAAATTATGAGTGTGGAAAAGTTATCCAAAGTAGCTACTGTGGGGTTCACCAGGACGGGCAATAAAAAGTCATGGACCCTCGTTAATAAACTCGAAGAAAAAGCTATCAACGTAATGCCTAGATTGGTTTCAAACAATTACTGGGCGTTACTAAGTGCCGCTGAATCAGGAATGGGTGTAGTTTTCAT
>JAYTTH010000317.1:0-5434 GCA_043745515.1 Pseudobdellovibrionaceae bacterium
TTCCATTTTGATAACTCCAGATAAAAAAATAATAAAAGCCTATTCAAAAATTCATCTTTTTGACATTCAATTGAATCAAGAAAAAGCTATTAGGGAATCAGATTGTTTTCGCCATGGAGAAAAGCCCGCCGTTTTTACCCTGAAAGGTTGGCGCTTTGGTCAGTCGATATGTTACGATATTCGATTTTCTGAGCTGTATCGCTTTTATAGCTCCCTAAACGTCGACGTCCTCTTGGTTCCGTCGGCTTTTTTGCAAAAAACTGGAGCTGCCCATTGGCATATTTTGAATAGGGCACGTGCCATTGAAAGTCAGGCGTTTGTGATTTCTAGTGCCCAGATGGGCCCTCATATTTCAATTAAAGAAGGTGCTGCCTCGCGCCCAAGAGAGACCTTTGGCCATTCTTTATGCGTATCTCCATGGGGAGAGATCCTTGCTGAAATCACAAATCTACCGGCTTTACGATTTGTCGAACTAAATAAAAATGAAATCGAAAATGTAAAAAGACAGATCCCGATGAGTAGTCATCGGTTTAAAAATGCGGGTTCTTGGGCGGCGGACGAGATTAGTCTAGACTAAAGACTTTTGTTCGGACTGGGATTGTTGCGTCTTTATAAACAGCTATTTTACCTTGTAATCTGGCCGCGCATAGCTTTGATTAAAAGCTAATTGATAGAATCTGATTCTTAGTGGCAAAATAACAAAGTGATCAATCGTTTTAGACTTTATCGGGAAGGTGGGGATTATGAAGAGTATTAAGGCTAGCCTGGGCGTGGTCGTTCTGCTTTTACTTTCGTCGTTGAACGTATTTGCAGAGCCTGTCGATTTAGAAATGTTTGAAAAAATATCGGCAACTATAAAGAACAAACAGAACGCAATTCTTCAGGACGAGTCTTCGATAAAAATTATTCTTCTGTACAGTCAGCCCCAGAGAAAAATTCAAACTAATAGCGAATTGTCTGAATCCTCTTTGAGCGCGGAATAGTTGGAGGAATCATGAAAAAAAACAATTTCTTTCCTTTACCTGACGGAGTTGTCCGAGAAGAAATGGAAACCGATGTTTTGATAATTGGCGGTGGGTCAGCGGGCCTTTCCTGTGCATTGGAAATGACTCGATTGTTTGAGATGAAGAAAGCCTCAGATCCAAACACAACTGCCGAAATGCCGACAATTATGATTTTAGAAAAGGGTTCAGAAGTCGGTGCCCATAGCCTGTCTGGTGCCGTTTTAAATCCAGCGGCCCTTAAAGAATTGATCCCAAATTACCTAGAGTTGGGATTTCCATTTGAATCTGAAGTCAAAGAAGACGAGGTTCACTTCCTATCCAAAACGTCTAACTATAAACTTCCTATTACACCTCCGCCATTTAAAAATCACGGTAACTACATAGTTTCGATATCAAAAGTTAATCGTTGGTTAGGGCAATTGTGCGAGCAAAAGGGAGTAATGGTATTTCCTGGGTTTGCCGCCGTTGAGGTGCTCTATGACGGCGATACTGTTGTTGGAGTCAGGACCGGAGACAAAGGACGCAATAAGGACGGCAAGCCAAAGCCTAACTTTGAAGCTGGTATTGTTGTTAAATCCAAAATCACTGTCTTTGCGGAAGGGACACGCGGGTCGCTTTTTCAAGTGCATGCAAAAAAAATGAATCTCTACGAAGGTAAAAATCCCGATGTGTACGAAGAAGGCGTAAAAGAAGTTATTCAATGTCAAAAAGGATCTATAAAGCCCGGCAAAGTAATTCACACGCTTGGTTTTCCCCTGAAGAAAAGTATTGGCGGCACGTTCATTTACACTTTGCCAGATGATAAAATAATTATCGGGCTAGTCGCCTACTTGGATTCAAAAGACCCCATGCTAGACCCTCATAGAGAGCTGCAAAAATTAAAAACCCATCCGTTTGTTATGAATATGATCAAAGGTGGTAAAGTGCTTGCTTATGGAGGCAAAACGTTGCCGGCCGGTGGATGGTACTCTATGCCGAAACTTTTCGGAAATGGCTGGATGGTTTGCGGCGATACGGCGAGCATGGTTGATGTTCAGAAGCTAAAAGGAATCCATTTAGCGATGAAGTCGGGAATGTTGGCGGCCGCGACTGCCATGGAGGCTTTGGCCGCGGGCAAGTCTAGTCAGGACTTACTCGCATCCTATGAAAAAAGAATTCAAGAAAGTTTTGTGAAAAAGGAATTGTATCGAGTTCGTAATTTTCACCAAACCTTATCAAAAGGTATGTTCGCGTCTCTTCCGCTAATCGGGCTTCAAGAGATCACCGGTGGCCGAGGCCTTTTTGACAATATGAAATCCCATTTAGATTCCAAACAAACGCTGCCCATGGCAAATATTTGGGCAAATGAGAAGGATTTGGAAGATTCTATGCGGTTACCGAAACCAGATGGTATTTTATTCATGGATAAACTTTCGAGCGTTTATTTAACTGGAACAATGCATGATGAAGATTCACCTAACCATTTACTGCTTCAGAATGGTGATATCTGTCGTACTGTATGTGAGCCGCAATATAAGTCGCCGTGCACACTGTTTTGTCCTGCGGCCGTTTATGAAATGATTCCATCTTCTGAACATCCCAGCCAAAAAGAATTGAAAATCAATAATACAAACTGTATACACTGCAAGACTTGCGACATTAAGTGCCCGTTCGAAAACATTGATTGGACCACGCCCGAAGGCGCCGGGGGTCCAAAATATACAGAAGTGTAGATAGAATTATATGGCTGATTTTTTTGCATCTTGTCCTTATGAAGTATCCGGTATCCTTTACAACGAACTGGCAGAGCTTGGGATGGAGAAGCTTGAGAAAACCAAGAGCGGAGTGTATTTCGCTAGCTCTTGGGAAGGTTGTTATAAAGTAAATTTGCATTCACGAATTGCGAGTCGAGTTTATAAACCTGTGCTTGAGTTTATCGCTTATGACAATGAACAACTCTATAGTGAAATTCAAAAACATGACTTCACGAAATACATCTCCAATACTCAGACAATTGCCATCGACGTTAAGATAAAAGAATGCAAACTCCATGATCAGCGTTTTGTCGCCATGAAGATTAAAGATTCAATCGTAGATCAATTTCGAGATAAAACAGGCGCTCGTCCCGATGTCGATACTAAAAATCCGGACCTTCGAATTCATGTTAAAGGCACTAAAAATAATTTTTGGGTCGCATTAGATACGTCTGGTAGTAGTTTATATCAACGGGGTTATCGGACCGAAGTTGGTGTTGCTCCCTTGAAAGAAAATTTAGCGGCCGGATTGGTCGTTTTGACAGAATGGGATCGTAAATCGCCCTTGGTAGATCCCATGTGTGGTTCTGGAACTTTCCTGATTGAAGCGGCAATGATGTTTATGAATATGGCCCCCGGAACATTGAGAAAACGTTTTGGATTTCAAAACTGGAAAAACTATAATAAACCTGTTTGGGAAAAATTAGTCAGTGAAGCAATGGATAAAGAAATTGAAGCACCTGAAGAAAAACTATTTTTTGGGTATGACATTGATAACCAAATGATTAAAAAGGCGCGCATCAATGCTCAAAATGCAGGTGTTGAAAATTTAATTAATTTTAAAAAAGAGACTCTTTCATTAGTTAAACCCGAAGTTCCCAAGGGCATGATTATTACCAATCCTCCCTATGGAGCGCGTATCGGAGAAGAAGATTGGCTTAAAGACGTATATAGAGATTTAGGATATTGCTTTAAGCATTCCTTCAAGGGTTGGGACTGCTGGGTTTTGTCTGGCAATAAAGACTTGATTCTTGAAATGAAGTTAAAAGCTACTCGACGGATCATGATTTTTAATGGTCCTATCGAGTGCCGGTTTTTAAAATATTCGATGTTCTAAATAAATTTTGTGACTGCTGTAATCGCCGCCAAAATGCCAAGTGTAGTTATAATTGCGTAAGTTCCAAGCGGCCTTAGTATTTGGCGTTTAACTATGACCAACGAACCACCTAGTAAAATCCAAATGGCTAGCTTAATATATATCCAATTTGGTAGTTGTTGCATGTATCCGAGACGAGCCTCCAAGCCGAAGCCAGAAATTAGAAGAATCAAAAGACCCAAACCATGTACAATTGAAAAGAATTTCCTTTTTTCGTTCGTTTTGTTTTGAATAAGATAAAAGATATAGCCGCTAAGCGAAGTAAACGTCAAAAGAAGGCCGCTGAAGTGAAGAATTTTATAAAATTCGTAAGACATAATTAATCCTTTAGTGAAAGTGTTTTGAGAACTAAATTTATTTTTTTTCTCATCTCAACAATAGTTCCAAGAGTTGAAATCGTTTTCAATGCGTCTTTTAGCGGCTGTAAAGGATAGCCGCCGTATTGACCAGGTTCGGTTATGTGGTTTGTAACCGTAGATCGTCCTGCAACCATCACGTCGTCTGAAATTCTGAGCTGTGTTGACACAACGGTATTGCCTCCTGCGGTAAAACGATTTCCCAACGTAGAAGATCCAGCTACGAAAAAACCGGCGGCGATCATAGAGTTTTCGCCGACAGCGCAATTGTGGGCTATATGGCAAAGATTATCGATTTTAGTACCGTTGCCTATCGTGGTTGAATCAATCGTACCCCGATCTACACAACAGCCAGCTCCGATTTCGACAAAGTCGCCGATCACTACGTTGCCAATCTGGGGAACCTTGTAATGCTGATATTTGTGATCCGTGTAAAAACCAAATCCGTCGGAGCCTATCGACGTATGGGCATGAATCTGCGTGTTGTCGCCAATGTTGCATTCATAGCCCACAAAAACGTGCCCATGCACCACCGACTGACTGCCAATTGTAACGCCATCCTCAATAATAACATTGGGGCCAATCCAGGTGTCATCGCCAATTTTAACATTTTTTCCGACTGAACTAAAGGCACCGATAGAAACATTTTTTCCAATAGAAATATCACCTGCAAGTGCGGTTGTTGGATGAATTCCTGAAATCGTTCTTCTTGGCGACTTTTCAAAAAAAGGTAAAACTAAGCTCATTGCCCTTTTTATATTGCCACTAGAAACAAGGCACATGCTTTTTGGAACTTCATTGACAAAAATTGAATCCTTTAGCAACGATTCAAGCGCAATCACTAGGCTGGGATTGCCTAACAGACAGTGCTGCCATTGTTCAGCTGTCGAAATAAAAACGAGGCTTCCCGATTTAATATTTTTTGGAGTAGACACCACTTGAATCGAAGATGATACCGCTCCAGAAATGACCTTGAAATCAGCGCTGTATAGGGACAGAATACTCTCGAGATTATTTATTTTCATGTAAAGATTCCTTATTTATTCAATTTCTCAAATTAGGCTTTTTTTGGGTTTGCACGGCAACCAGTCATTTCTTTTGCATAGCAACCTAACTTCTATTTTGCATAGCAAAAATATTTTTATATGGTTACAATTTTCTTAAGTTAGTATAAGTCACGAATAG
>JAYTTH010000318.1:0-5427 GCA_043745515.1 Pseudobdellovibrionaceae bacterium
GAAATGATAAATGGACCGGGCTCGGACATTTTTGTCATCGTAAAGCACCGAATCGAAGCCAATAAATCGACTTTATTAGACCCGGATTTTAGAAAATAGGTTTGATTTAAGTTCCTTATTCTTCTATCACTCCTGTGTAA
This sequence comes from Pseudobdellovibrionaceae bacterium, assembly GCA_043745515.1. Taxonomy (GTDB): domain Bacteria; phylum Bdellovibrionota; class Bdellovibrionia; order Bdellovibrionales; family Bdellovibrionaceae; genus UBA2316. Next base: position 141 of record JAYTTH010000318.1, read on the forward strand.
CACAATCAAGTTCAACACAGGAGTTTCAATGATTACGATTTTAAAAACAGCGCTCGGCCTTTTTCTAATTTTATCCATTTCATGTTCCAACGGCGGCGCAGACGGAGTCAAAGATGCGGCAGCCGGTGGTGCACCCGGGGCAAATAAGCCTGGAGCAAATCCAAATTCTCCTGAGCAAGACAACGTTGATTACAAAAATGTGCAAGGCACCGTTCGTGGTCAATGGTTGTTCGATTCAGAAAAAATGAAACTTTTAATTTACCTAAATGAATCCAAAATGAAAGTGATCGCCAATTGTGAAGGTGATTTAAAAACAGCCATTGAAGTGGGCGTGGCCGTGACAGCTGATAAAATCACCTTTTTGGAATCCAAAGTTGCCGGCACAGGAAATTGCTCGCTGGATTTTAAAAAAGATGCCATCTGGAAATACAAATTGGACGGGGATCAAATGATGATCGAATTGGGTGACAAACAGATACCGTTCACTCGAGTGCAAACCCAAACAGCTCCTCCGGCTGCAGGCGGGACACCGACAGATCCAGGCGCTGGCGGCTCGGCTGGTGATGTGGCAATAGAATTGTTTTCAGGATTGGATTGTACCGGAACAAAATACAATTATACGATTGCAATGAATTGCGCCCCACTTACTGGCACAGTCATTTCCTATCGTCAACCGGGTCAACAGTGCAACAATGCAAGTCAGGCAGCGAACTTGGCTGATGTTTGCGAGGCTTTCAATAAAAAAGCGGCTGGTCAATAAGCTGGTGAAGTTTTTCAAGTGTCTTGGGCACCTGTTCTATTTGTAAAAAGAGAATCACGCTCATGGCACTCATTTGAAGTTTTAGGGGACGCACCGAAAGGTCCTCTAGAGCTTTTGAAATCTGTGACTGGGTTTCAAAACCAGGAACTCCGGTGCAGGTCAGGCAAATGGTAGCTAACCCATCAGTCATTTCATATTCTTTTGATGCTGAAATTTTTCGAATCATATGCAAAGTTTCTTCTGGCGCTGTTATAAATAAAGTATTTTCATTTTCATTCGATTCTACCGACAAAATTTGAGGAAAGATAATTTCATTGGCCTTAAAAAGGTCCTTCAATTTATTAAAATCTCCATGTAGGCTCTTAGATTTCATTTTAATTTTAAATACTGTTTCAATAGTATTGATGGAAAGGATTTGGTTTGTTTCCATTTTAGATTTTAGTTTGTCTTGAATCATTTTAAATTCCTTTTCCTGTGTGTAAGTTCGAATGTGGGTCCCTAGCTTGCCACGCTGGCCTTCTGATGGACCAATATAGAGCGGAACACCCTTCACTGCGGCTAATTCTACCGAACGAAAATGCATGACTTTGGCGCCCCAGAATGTCATGTCCATCATTTGTTCGTAGCTAAGCTCTGCTAAAACATGCGCCTCTTTTATTTTTTTGGGATCAGCGGAAAACACGCTTGGTACATCTTTTAAAATTTCGCAAATTTCGGCATTCAAACTACTTGCGATGGCAACAGCTGTTGTATCGCTTCCACCGCGGCCTAAAGTGGTGATTTCTTTAGTTTCTGGATCCACACCTTGAAACCCAGCCAGGACGATGATTTTGTTTTTATCTAGTTCGCGAACGACTCGAAAGGGCCTTAGGTCGATGATCTGCGCATTTTCATGTGTGTTGTTCGTCAAGATTCCCGCTTGACTTCCAGTGAGGCTGATCGACTGCTGTCCTAGATCTTGGATAGACATCGACAGTAGGGACATGGAAATTCTTTCCCCTACCGATAGCAACATATCCATTTCCCGTTGGTTGGGTTTACTAGATATTTCCGCAGCTAACTCTATCAAACTATTGGTGGTTTTCCCCATTGCTGACACCACAACGACTAAAGTGTGCCCGGCAATTAATTCCGCTACCAGGGACTTTGCAATCCCCTTTATTTTTGCAGGAGTGGCGACGGTTGCGCCTCCATATTTTTTTACGACTACTTTTTTCGATTTATTCACACGTCTAGAATAGAAAACAAAACGCAAAAGTCAAATTATTGACTCAAAATAATCGCAATAGCTCTGGTAATCTTGTTCTAAAGGGAATACTCATGGCAGGAATCAGAATAACAGGCATGGCTTCCGGTTTACCACCGAACATAGTCGACCAATTGGTCGAAGCCGAGCGTATTCCCCTAAAGCAAATCGAAACCAAGAAAACCAAACAAGAAGACAGCCTCAAATTAGTCACCGATCTTGAAACCAAAGTGGGCGAAATTACCAAAAATCTTTCAGAGCTAACAAATACTAAAGGTTTTGTTGATACTAAACTTATTTCAGGCGATCCCAACGTAATCGACGGAACCGTAGACCCAGGCGCTGTTGTTACTGGGGAATATTCACTGGAAGTGACTCAGTTGGCTCAGAAACCAGGGGCTATTTCCAATGGCTTTCCAGACAAAGACAAAACTCAAATGGGTGTTGGGTATTTAAAATTTAATACCCCTGACGGAACTAAAGAAGTTTACATCAACGGCAAAAATTCAACCTTGACCGGAGTCGCTGCTCAAGTAAATGCAGCCAACATTGGAATGCGGGCCACCATTGTCGAAGATAAACGAGACCGGGAAAATCCCTATCGAATGCTCGTCTCTGGATTGAAAACGGGTGACGATAACAAAGTCGCTTTTCCAACGATCTATTTGTTGGATGGTGACCAAGATATGTATTTCGAAAAAGCCCGTGAAGCACAAAATGCAAAATTAAAACTAGATGGTTTTGAAATCGAATCGCCAGACAATGTAATTAACGATCTTATTCCGGGGGTGACTCTCAATTTGAAACAAGCCAACCCAGGTCATGAAGTGCGCCTTTTCGTAAAAGAAAATATGGAAGCTGTATCGGGAAAAATTAAATCTTTTGTTGATGCTTACAACGGAGCGCTTACTTTTATTCAAAATCAATCTAAACTGCAGAAGGGCCCCAATGGCAAAGAAGCACTAGGTCCACTGGGCGGCGATTCGATGTCTCGACAGATTGAAAACTCATTGAGACGAACGTTGCTAGCGCCACAACTGGGCGTTGATTCTAGTATCTCTACCGCTAATCAATTGGGAATAGAATTCACGCGAAATGGCACCCTCTCGTTCACACAAGAAAAGTTCAACAAAATGCTAAGTGCAAAACCTCAGGACGTCGCTAATTTTTTCAGAGGAGATGGATTAAGCACTGGTTTTGTCAGTGCCGTTAAGCGTGAACTTGGGAATATACAAAATCCGTCGTTTGGGGTTCTGGCAAATCGAAAAAAAGGAATTCAAGAAAAAATCAGTCGCTACAATACCCAGATTGAGCAGAAAGAAAGGCAACTTGAAAAGAAAGAAGATTCTTTAAGGCGAAAATTTGCTGATCTCGAACAAAAAATGTCAGCCCTAAACAGTCAGGGAGCCGCGGTTTCAGCAATGGGTGCAGGACTTGGCGGCAACAGAGGATGATAAATTATGAAAACTAGTCTCGCAGATCTAATAATTAGACCGAAAAGATTTCAATACTCAACAACTCAAACCGATACAAAATGGGGTGGTAAATAGAATGAAAAATGCATATCAGAAATATAAAAATAATTCCGTGCAAACGGCCTCACGAGAAAAAATTCTTTTGATGCTGTATGAAGGAGCCATCAAATTTACAAAATTGGCGGTCAAGGCAATGGATGAAAAGAAAATTGCTGACAAAGGGCACTATATCGGGCGGGCCTATGACATCGTGATGGAATTAAATAATACACTTGATCACAAAGTGGGCGGGGATATTTCGAAAAATCTTGAAGCGCTTTATATCTTTATGATGGATCAATACACCAAAGCCAATTTTAAAAATGAAACTAAACCACTGCTTGAAAACATCAAAATATTGGAAAAATTGCTAGAAGGATGGCAAGCGGCCGTAGAAAAAATTAAAAAAGAGTCTGAGAGTCAAAAATAATGAGTAAGGAGGGGAACATGCAACGATTACTAGAACTAATGGATCAGAAAAACCACTACTTGGAAAAATTCTATACTATAAATGAAACCCATTTGGTTGATTTTCTAAAAAATCGCTTTGAAGAAATCAACGATTTCTACAATGCTCGCGAAAATATTTTAGAGATTCTAAAATACATTGATCAAGAAATTAGAATTGTTTCGCACACGGCAACTGAAGAATCGATGCACCAGGTGCAAAAGCTTAAAATAAGTCTTTCAGTGAAGGACACGTTCGTGGAGAAAATAATCGAGCAGGACATTGATATCTTGGCTTGTATTGAGGCCGCCAAAAATTCGATTATTCAGGAATTGAAAGACGTTCGTATGGGTAAAAAGGTAATGGCCGCATATAAAACGCCGACGTTTACCGCAAATATTGAAGAAGAAGAACTATAGCCAACTTTACGAGTCGAGTTTTACAGACAATAGTAAATCGACTCGTCTGATTTTTGACTATTCTTTGGTCTTGAATAGTCAATGTTTATTCTACAGACCTGGTTCCAACTGGAATTAAAATGATTTAAAATGGCACTTCAATTGCTCCACTACTTTGTAAAACAAAAAAGTGGCGGATGCAGTTGCAAATAGAAAAAATAAATACAGAAATTGGTAGAATTCAAACTGATCGACCATATGAAATGGTTGACCCCGTAGCCTCGCGACCTCGGTTTGCGAATGAAACTGTTGCGATGCTTTTTCATAACGCAAAAGTTCTATTCAATTTTAACGATTTTTATGACGCTTTGATACTGTTGCGAGAAGCACTTAATTTAGATGCAAATAATGTGGCTCTCTTAGAGCTTTGCCAAAAAACTCTTAAAAATATCGGCTGTCATGCTGAAAGCCTGCAGGTTCTAGAAGCAGCCCAGCGAATATCGTATAGTCCTGGGAAAAGTATCGAACTGGCCCGATTGTATGTTGCGAACGAGCAGAATGACTTGGCTCTGGCGCAATTGTTTGATGTGCTTTCGCAATTGATCTCGGACGAAGCTCTTCTATTTGAAACTTATAAAAACATAGGTTGTGTGTATTTAAAAGAAAAGGAATTTGATCTGGCCGAAGAGTATTTTCATAAAGCATTTGCGATTGATTTTAACAATGACAATTTGCTGGTGAACCTTGGGGTCCTAGAATATTTAAAAAAAGATGTATCAAAAAGCTTATCTTACTTAAGAGAAGCAATTAGCAATAATCAAAAAAACGATAAAGCATGGGTGGGATTGGCAATGGCGCATTTGGAATTTGGTGATAAAGATTTGAGTTGGTCCAATTTAACGAAAGCAATTGATATCGAAC
>JAYTTH010000319.1:0-5389 GCA_043745515.1 Pseudobdellovibrionaceae bacterium
TACGCTTTTCAGACAGCTGAGCGTCCTGAACAAGTTCATCGAGTCGCCGATTGAGCCAGTCTTCATATTTGGGAATATCCAAAACTATTTCTAAATCTATGCTATCTCCCGAACGCGAAGAAATTAAGTGTAAGTTCAATTCGGGTTTGGTTTGATTTTTAATCCAGTGAATATAGCCATAGGTTAGAAGTTGCAAACAATAGGGATGATCTTGATCGGCATCACGAATTCGTTTAGCCAATTCGTAAATATTAAAGCTTGATTTAATTTCTTCAATTTTAGTTTCATTTTTAGAGACCTTCGGTAAAAACAGTCCATCCATACGGCCACTGACTTCAAACGTATGATTTTTATATTGAAACTCATAACTGGTTAGAACCTCAGCTTGATAGTTATCATGGGCTTTAGCACGTGCCGATTGAACTTTTTGGTGAAGCTCAATTCCCATTTGCTGGGCTCGTCCAAATCCTGAATAAATATCAATACTGCCTCTGCGAGGGGCCGGTAGTGCAAAATCTGTGATTGCGAGACGAATCGTAAGCGATTTTTTTGCCATTAGTGTCCGTAATTTACCGGCATTCAGGCCACAGTCCATCTTGGAATAAGATAAATTGCGTCCTTCTGCGGCGTTCCCAGGACAGATCTTAATTGACCATTCATAGTGATTGCACTGTTATGGCAAACCTGGAGGGAACCAATGAAATTATCAGCTAAACTGATTTTACTATTAATATCCGGCCTTTTTACAGCCGGAGCCCATGCGCAGAGCGCGGGTCGATTTGAAATGATGGTCTACATGAAAGCGCAGCCAAACTTTTCTCGCTTGGGATTAGTTACGGATCGCACATTTAAAATGAAAGCCATGTACGCCGATCTGGTAAGCACTGCACGCCAGTCACAGTCAGCGCTTTTGCAATCACTGAGTCAGCGTGGCTATCAGGCGCAAAGTTTTTATATTAACAATTCCTTTTTAGTTTCGAATTCAGATGCTCAACTAGCTGCTGAGTTGCAAAAAAATCCTGCTGTATTAAAAGTGACGTATAACACTCCATTTAGAATGAAACCGGTGGCAAATTTGCGTGAACCGTCGCTCCCCGCAGTGAATGGAGTTGAACAAAACTTGATCGCCATCAAGGCTGACCAAGTTTGGGCGCTGAATATCGCCGGACAAGGAATAGTCGTTGCTGGTCAAGATACCGGCGTTCAGTGGGATCACCCTACTTTAATGCGTCAGTATCGCGGCAACAATGGCCGCAGCGTAAACCATGATTACAACTGGCATGATGCAGTTCATAAAAAGCTGGGTCGAAATGCAACCAATCGTTGTGGCTACGATTTAAAAATTCCGTGTGATGATCAAGGTCATGGAACTCACACAGTGGCGACTGTTGTGGGCAGCGATGGCGCAAATAATAAAATCGGTGTCGCACCAGCAGCTCGCTGGATTGCGTGTCGTAATATGGACGCGGGCGTAGGGACGGTGGCGACATATACCGAGTGTTTCCAATTTTTCTTTGCACCGTATCCATTTGGCGGCGATCCTCAAAAAGATGGCAAACCAGAGTATGCTCCTCATGTAATGAACGATTCTTGGGGTTGTCCGACTTCGGAAGGTTGCACAGGCGATGAATTTACGGAAGTGATGAAAGTGTTATACCAAGCAGGTGTTATGGTTGTAGCCAGCGCTGGAAATGATGGGCCTGGTTGTGCCACAATTGGTGATCCACCAGCGAATCATTCGCAGTTAACCTTTTCTGTTGGTGCCACCAATAATTCTATGAACATTGCCTCGTTTTCAAGCTGAGGTCCATCCACTTTAGATAAAGGCGTTGGTCCCGATATTGTGGCTCCTGGCGTGAACATCCGTTCGGCTATCCCAGGAAATAGCTACACCAGCATGAGTGGTACGTCGATGTCAGGTCCACATATGGTCGGAGTGGTTGCCTTGCTATGGTCCGCCAATAAGAGTTATGTTGGACATATTGCCGAAACGGCAGCTGTTTTGCAGAAAACAGCAACTCCAATCAAAACAAATGAAAATTGCGGTGGTGTTTCTGGGCAATCGGTTCCAAACAACACATATGGATCAGGATTTGTGAATGCATTGCTAGCCGTTCAGACCGTAATTAAAGGTCGATAGATTTAAAAACCTTGTGAATTAGTTTCTCTAGTTTCTCTACAGCCTCACTTTGGTGGGGCTTTTTTATGTGCTGCTAGTTGTCACTTCCTATCAAAAAGCAGTGCCTGTATATTTTAAAAAGATCTAGGGTGCTGATTGAATCAGGAGTAAACGGTGAGAGAACTTTTTTCGAAAATTAAAATTGTTGTAGCGTTTATCAAGCTTTTCATCGATCCCAATGATACGAAAGCCGTTTTCAGAATTGCCAACGAGCTGCGGGGTAAAAAAAATGCTGGCACGGCAAGAATGCAGGAAAAGGCCATGGCCGATGCCGATTTTAAATCCCTCTATGAATCGAAATATCAAATTGGACCTATCGATGTTCAGGCCTTGAATCGTCTGCCTGAAAATACACTAGGATATGGATTTTCAAAACATATGATAGACGGTAAACTGGAAGTAAATTTTTATCCCAATATTGAAGTTAAAAATCCACTTGATTATTGGACTTTGCGGATGCGACAGAATCACGATATTTGGCATGTGCTAACAAGCTTTGATACGTCGGTAATTGGCGAGTTAGGGCTGCAGGCCTTTTCGTTAGCTCAGACCGAATCCTTGTTTTCAGCAGTGATTTTAGCCGGCGGTATTCTTGGTACGGTTTCTAAAAGACCAACAGAATTGTTGGCTGTGTTTGATTCGATTCATCGGGGCTACGCTCTAGGTAAAAAATGTAAATACCTACCGGGTGTAAAACTAGATACGATGTGGTCAAGGAATATTCAGGAAATCAGAGCTGACTTAGGCCTCATTTCACGGGAATCCAGCCTGGCCTAAAGGGTAGTTCAACTCTTGTTTGCCTGACCTATTAGTTAAGTTTATGAAATTCAATTCCGATAGCTTACTTGTTAAAACAAGGGGAAACTTATGAATCGATTTGTAGCGTTTACAGTTGGCGTATTTTTACTCGTATCAACGTTTGGGCTGGGTGTCTTTATCAACTCGACCAAATCCGGAACGAGTGAACGGGCGCGCAGTCCCAGTGAAGTGTCCAAAAAAGGAACCCGGGAAATTCGCGAGCAAATTCAATCCGCACAGACTGTTTTTAGTGATCATTCGTTGTACACGAGTGGCCAATGTGTTGGCAAATTGGATGCCATTTACGATCAGATGAATAATTTAAAACTGGAAGATTTTTTGATTTCAGATTTATATTCGGCGGCGCCGGCGTTACTTCAGGAACTATTTAATCTGCGTGTTATGATTCGTTCTAATTTGCAGACTGAATTTTTTGGAGCGAGAAAAGATTCCAATGCAGTTGGTTGCATAACTGCGCACAGGCGATTATTTCGGGCTATGCGAGTATTTGAAGATTATTTAGGAATGATTCGAGAAAACCGACTTTTAGCACCTGGGCTTAGTGTTGCGACCGATGAAAAAGAATATAAAGTTTTTAAAGGCAATGATATTAATATACTTTGGAACCCTGTTTATAAACCGCAGAATCCATTAGTTTATGTTCCCCAATCTGGCGATGTTTTACTGTCACGTGGATCAGCATCGGTATCCGCTGCGATTGCACGTATCACGGATGAAGATTCAAATTTTTCTCATGCTGGAATTATCTATATCGATAAAGAAACTGGTAAAACAGAAACGATCGAAGCCCATATTGAATTTGGAACCCTAGTCGCTGACATTGCTAATTACAGCGACACAAAAGCGCGTGCTCTTGTCTTTAGATTTCACGATCCGAAAATTTTGGATGATGAAACCGGCACGGCCAAAGAGAAAAATGCAGCTATTGCCCATGAAGCAGCAAAAGCGATTCGTCAAAAAGTTCTTGATTACAAAAAGAAATATGGTAATTCACGAATGCCAAACCCGTGCTACGATTTTTCGATGAATATCGATAACCCAACAGTGATTACGCCAACCAACGGTAAATGCTTATTTTGTTCTGAGGTTGTCTCGCTTGCTTTTTCATTGGTAGGTGATGGAAAGTACAATATTCCCACATTTAAATCTTCGATTAATCCAAAAAATAGAAAATTTTTAGAAGACATCGGCGTTACTGTTAAAGAAACATTTGCGCCTGCCGATTTGGAAGTCGAGCCCTATTTTGATTTAGTGTTGGAATGGCGTGATTACAACAGGATACACAAAACCCATGTTATGGATGCGATTTTGACTGCCATGTATTCTTGGATGGATGATTATGGTTATCAGTTTTTTGTTCCGCCGGGGGCAAATGTTAAAACCAACTTGGCCTTTAGTATTCGTCGTATACCAATATTGGACCATATGACCGGGATAAAAGATAAATTTCCCTTAAACATGCGTAAAGAAGCCATTAATACAATGGTGATGCTGGATGAAGTTTCAAATCAGCTTAAAGATGTCATTTATGATGAAGAAATCAAACGCAGCGCAAGTCTAACACCTCGAGAAATGATTGGTTTGCTTAATCAATGGCGAATTAAAGACGCCGCTGATTACAAAAGTGCTTCTGGATACAATACAGATAAAGATCCTTTGAAAGCGCATCGGGTTCATCATCTGTTGCGAGCAAAATAGATTTAGCTTTTAGAATGAGCCAATGCTATCAAATCTGCGCCATCTAATCGGTGAACGGTCCATTCGTTCATCTGTTTTGAGCCCAGTCGTAAATAGAGATCGATAGCTTTTTGATTCCAATTTAAAACCGACCATTCCAGACGGCCACAGTCGCGTTCGATCGCCAATTTCGCAAGTCGTCCCAGTAATAACATACTGACACCAAGGCTGCGATGTTCAGGAAGTACGAAAAGGTCTTCTAAATAAATTCCAGGTATTCCCAGAAATGTTGAAAAACTATGAAAAAAAATGGCGCAACCAACGGTTGTATTGCCATTGACAGCTAGCAAAACCTCTGCCGATTTCCGATTGAGGAACAGATTTTTTTTCAGTAGTGCTTCGTCAGCTCGAACTTCGTGAGAAAGCTTTTCAAATTCTGCCAACGCTTTTATTAAAGCTAAAATTGTTGGCACATCGTCGATAGTTGCAAATCGAATTGTTGTCATGGCCTATAGTAAACCTAGTTTGGAAAAATAAATATTTAAATTTCTCATTTTGATTCGTCTCAAATTGAGTTGTGGCGATATCAACACTTTAACAGCCACTTAAGTACAACCACTTAAGTACAAGTGCAAAAGGACCGATAGAACTGGCAATGACGTCTTTTATAAAGATACTTATTTTGTTATTCGGCATCAACTCGATGGCTAATAA
>JAYTTH010000320.1:0-5383 GCA_043745515.1 Pseudobdellovibrionaceae bacterium
TATTGTCTTTGCTCATTTAGCCCTCTCCTCTTATATCTTAGCTTACTTTTTCGTCAGATTTTAAAAAAAGTAAAATTAAGACTTTCATCTAATGTTTCCTTTCGACTAAGCGAAAGAGGTGCCAGCTATAATGGAATAGGTTTGAATGGGGCCAGTATTGCTATCTTAAATTTAGTCAGGTGATTACTTCTAGAATGACATAGACATATAAAGTCTCTTTTTTAGAATGTCTCAAAATAAGAAACTAGAATTTTAAAACCATTAACTTCAGTAAAGGCATTGAAAGAAATTTAAAGCTTTTTTACAAGAAACGATTTCAAATTTGCTTTCTGATTATCCAACTCGAAATCTAACGATGGCAGTATTGTGTGAATTTCAATCGGTTCAGTCATTGCTGTTTTTTGCGCATCAACAATGGCTTTGCGCAAATCAGTGAGGAAAAATCCGTCGAATTGGGTGCTGACCAAGAGTTGTCCTCTACCCGTCAAACAGGAAAAAAGGTTTTTCAATAGTGGCCCAAAATCTTTTTCAGCTCGAAAAACAGATTTTTCTCGACGTAAAAAGGTCGGGGTATCACATATGATAAGATCAAATTTTGTATTCTTGGCCACACAGTGTTCGATATAAGCTATACTATCGCGACAAAGAAACTTAATGGATTCTGGATTTAATTCATTTATACTAAAGTTTTTTTTCGCCCATTCTAGAGCCGATTTGCTACTTTCAACCAATATTATGTCGCTAGCACCCGCGATGGCTGCCGATACGGCGTATCCGCCACTGTATCCAAATAAAATTAAAACGGACAATCCGTTTGCATTTTTTTGAACCCAATTTCTTTGAAGGCGCTGATTTAAAACCATACCGGTCGACAATCCCGAGTCCCATCTAATTTCAAATTTAGCTCCGTTTTCTTTGGCAATCCACGAAGTTGAAGCCGATCTATAGTCTATCAAAATTTTTTTCTTGTCTGCCGCAACATAAACAAGAATAGACTTTGCAAGTGTTTTGGCCAAATGACGAAATTTATTCTCTTCAATTTGAATCCATTTAGGCCGATACCAGTTGAGTATCAATACCTCACCATAGTCATCCAAAGTATAACCAGGCACTTCTGAACCATTCTTATTGTGCACTAGTCGGTAACATTGATCGGAATTTGAATGACTCTGAAACAATCGAAGCCGCCTGTCTATTTCAAATAGAGCTATGGCCAATTCAGGATCGTTAAGCCATTCAAGATTATCAAAGTAAACTGGGGGATTCGATTTAATTACGTTGCCATTGGGAAATTGAATTTCACGGTTATGTAAACAGAGAAATGGAAAGTCAAAGCCTTCATATTTTAAGTCACCTAAAATTGGTATTCCAGCGGCCCGGGCATGAATCCGAATTTGATGATTGCGCCCAGTGTGGGGTTTTGCTTGCCACAATGAAAATTTACCTAAGCTCGACAACCGTTTAAATTCAGTAGAGGCGTCAAGCTCTTTGCCTTTGTGCACAATGGGTTTGGATATAGGCACGTAGTCGGAATCTGAAATATTTTTTGTAACAAACTGGTACGTCTTTTTTACTTCTTTATTTAGAAAAAACGTCGCGTACTTTTTTGCTGATTCTACTGACTTTCCAAAAATCATCACACCGGTCGTGGTTTGATCAAGTCGATGAATAATATGTAGCTTTTTGCCAAGTTGCTTTTCGTAAATTTCTATCAACCCATCTTGAATAGCCGCCCCGTGTTCTGCTTTTGAATCATTTGTATGAGCATTTAAACCATAAGGTTTATCTATGGCAATAATGTCTTCATCTTCAAATAGGACTGATAAAAGCGGATCCAGTAGCCTTAAAAAATTCATTAATGGCGGGTGCTTTTTACGTCTACATATTCATCGTACGTAATATGATTGTCATACACGATCGTTGTGTCTATTTCGATAATGCGATTGGCTACTGTTTGAATAAATTCATGATCATGAGACGTAAAAATCACATTTCCTTTAAATCGCTTCACGCCTTCGTTAACAGCTGAAATGCTTTCTAAATCTAAATGCGCGGTGGGTCCGTCCAAGATTAATACATTAGCCCCTGAAAGCATCATTTTAGAAAACATACATCGAACTTTCTCGCCGCCCGACAATACTGTTGGCTTTTTTAAAGCGTCATTGCCGCTAAAAAGCATTTTTCCTAAAAATCCCCGTAGAAAGGATTCGTCTTTATCTGTGGAATACTGTCTGAGCCAATCGACTAAAGTGGATTCGTCGCCGGAAAAATATTTCGAATTGTCAGTTGGAAAATAATTAACCGAGGTCGTTATTCCCCAAGCAAAAGTTCCTGAATCAGGAGCCACATCACCTGCAATAATATCCATTAGCAAAGTCTTTGCTAAGTCATTTCGCCCCATCAAAGCAATTTTGTCGCCTTTTTGTGCCGAAAAACTAATATTCTTCAACACGACTTCGCCATTGATGGATTTTGTTAAATTTTGCACTGTTAAAACATCATTGCCAACTTCACGTTTAATATCGAATCCAACAAATGGCTGTTTTCTGGACGATGCGGGCATATCGCTGAAAGTTAATTTTTCCAATTGTTTTTGCCGCGACGATGCTTGTCGTGATTTGGAAGCATTAGCGCTAAACCGGGCAATGAAACTTTTTAATTCTTCAGCTTTGTCAGAGCTTTTTTTATTTTGATCAGACAATAGTCTCTGACTAAGTTCACTTGCTTGCCGCCAAAAATCATAGTTTCCTGTGTAAGTAGTAATTTTTGTATAATCAATATCAGCCATGTGAGTGCAGACTTTATTTAAAAAGTAGCGATCATGGGAAATAACGATAACTGTATTTTCAAAATTTAATAAGAAATCTTCTAGCCAACGAATGGCATAGATATCCAAATGATTCGTCGGTTCATCTAGTAACAATATATCTGGTTTGCCAAACAGCGCCTGTGCCAACAAAACTTTGACTTTGTCACCGCTTGTAATCTCTTTCATTTGTTTTTCATGCGTCTGAACGGCAATACCTAAATCTGCCAGCATTTTTCCCGCTTCAGATTCTGCTTCCCAGCCGTTGAGTTCCGTAAATTCCATTTCTAAATCAGAGGCCCGAATGCCATCGGCTTCTGAGAAGTCGGGTTTTGCGTACAAATGATCTTTTTCTTCCATTATTTTAAATAACTTTTCATTTCCCATCATAACAGTTTTTATAACTGTGTGATCATCAAACGCATAATGATCTTGTTTTAAAGCGGAAAGTCTTAAGTTGGATGGAATAATAATTTCGCCCGATGTGGGCTCGAGTTCTTTAGATAGGATTTTAAAAAATGTAGTCTTACCTGCCCCATTGGCTCCAATTAGTCCATAACAATTGCCAGGCGTAAATTTAACATTTACGTCTTCAAAAAGTTTTCGACCACCAAAACTCAAACTCACATTACTTGTGCTAATCATAACTTAGTTACTCCTAAAAACAGACCGATTGCGAAAGACTAGTTTGTACTTGAAAATCTTGGAAATGACAACTGGGGGTGGGAAATTTCTATTGGCTGCTTAGGCCGAACACGGTCCTCCTGGCCTCACCAGCTTATTACGCCATCCGAGCGCGCTGGAGGTTCTATTTATCCAAGGAGGAACTTTCCCCTAAATCCTTGGGTACCTTCGAAAGTTTTTTCTTGAAATTCAAAAAATCTAATTGGCGGTCGCCAGCCTATAAATTTTACACCGATATTTCAATGGCTTTTATCGGAGGGCTTTAATGGTTTGAATTATTTCTGAGTCTAACCCTCGTTCATAGTCTGTGCGGGCGGGGTATAGTGTTGTATCTGCGTTTACTCCTTGGGCTTCGATTTGGAATCCTTTTTTTGATTCATAATAGGCTTCTGGAATGGATAGTTTTACTACATGGCCCCAGATATGGGAGATATCGTACCAAATCCCTACCAGTAATTCACCGGCTGATGTGGATCCATAAATGGGGACGGATTGGATTTCTCTGAAGGCAAGTGCCACCCACTCGGATGTTGATTTGGAATAGGCATCAATTAAAATGGCTTCTGGTTTTGGAAAACAGTTTTTATTATCGAATGTTTTTAACGCCACAGAATCGAATTTACCTAGTGTGTCGATTTGGTATTCGTCTTCTAAATTGTCTTCAAAAAATCCAATTCGTCCTTGATTGTGGTTTTTTTTCATATAACCGACAATTGTGGACTGGCGCATAAATATGCTTAAAAGTCGCAGGCCTGCTACGAAATTACCACCGTTATTTCCACGTAAATCAACAATTACCCTATCCGTTTTTTTAAGTTCTGATTTGATTTTCTTTAATTTTGCGTCGCTAAAATACTGACTTTTAAAGGATTCAATTGAAAGGACTTTGAAGCCTTGAGTGTTTGTCACGTTCATGTCTCTTTGGATGGATAGCTCTTCTGGTTTTAATTCGACTTGAAACATTTTGCTTTTTCTAATTATTTTTAAAGGACCTTTCCAACGGTTGAGTTCATAAGTGCTAAGAGTTTCATTTTTTTCAAGAGCAATTCGATCACCTCTCTGCAATCCCTTTTTTTGCCCCTGACTTTTAGGGTACACACGTGTTATCACTAGTTCTCCGTCTAAAAATCGAGCTTCCACACCGTTTTCTAAGTCCGTATCGGTCCAAATAGCTTCGCTTTCTTTTTGACTAAAGAGTTCCAAATGTGAAATTTTTAATTCATCCAGAATGGCATTCCCAATTTTTAGCTGCCTATCAAGCGGTACATTTTCAAAATACAGTTTTCGAGCTTGTCTTGAGCACTCTTGAAGCCAATCTTTTAGATTTTTATTTACGGGCACGATTCTAATATAAACAAACTGGCATGTTTGAAAAATAGGATTGTCACTTCTGTTATAGTTTCTAACTACAGGAAAAAAAATTCCTAAAATTAGAACGATCACTGCAACTGCTTTTAAGAAGTGACTAACAGGCATAAAATATTCTGGGGCCCGACAGGCCCCAGAAACAAAATCTATTTGCTATTCAAGACTATTGGCCAGTTAGACAGCCGACCGAGGAAAATTAAGCGGCTTGTGCCACTTTTTTCTTACGAGCCTGCGAAGGATCGATTTGGTATTGTTTCACTTTTCTATACAGAGTCGCCCGACCGATACCTAACGCTTTCGCGGCTTCTGTCAAGTTACCCTTGTATTGGCTGATTGCATTTTCAATAGCCTTAGCTTCGATATCGTCCATTTTCTGAACTTTCGAATCTGAAGTTGGAGCTGGAAAAGGCAACACATTGTTCGTGTTAAAATTAGGAGACAGACTTCCCATCCCTGCACTTAATGTAGGTAGGTTAGCACCTAGTTGTTGTCTAAAGCTTGGGTTCTCCAAACTCGACCGCCATT